>JAJQID010000244.1 GCA_021199405.1 Lachnospiraceae bacterium | reverse complement strand
TTTCCTGAATTTCTTCTTCGGAAAGTCCTTTGTATTCCGCGGCCCGCATCTGCGCTGCCATCTGCTTCATGCGTTCTTCCTCGGATACTTCTCTGTTTGTCTGCTGATCAGCCATTTCTTTTCCACCTTTCTATCAGCCTGTGAAATATGTCATCCTCTCCATTTTCTGTTCATCCATTTCCTTCCCGCAATTCCTTTAATTTTCTGAAGACCTCATCAGAGCCCTCCCGGATATTCAGATCCGCGATCCGATCAAAGCCGGTATGTCCCGGATTGATCTGGACAATGACCGCATCCCTTCTCCGATAATCCCAGTAAACATCTCCATAGTTGCCCCGTGTCCCTATGACAAGAATCAGGTCGGCCTGCGAAATCCACTTCCTGGCTTTTCTCACATCTGCATCCCACACGCCGATATGACTGTAGAGCGGCCAGGGAAGAATCTCTCCGCCGCAGGATTCGCACTTTGGCAGCTCCTCCTGTTTCCAGATTTCATACCCGTCATAATGGCGTCCGCATTTGGAGCAGCAGTTGACCTGAAGACTTCCCTGTATCTCGGCAACATTCCTGGAACCGGCGATCGTGTGCATACAGTCCACATTTGTCGTAATAATCCCGGTCAGCTTTCCTTCCGTCTCCAGAGCCGCCAGTGCATAGTGGGCAAAGCTGGGCTGGTAGGAAAACATGGTCTCCAGATAGGTGGGCAGAAAAGAGCTGTAGCCATCCCCCGACCGGCGCATCCCGCCGCGGCCGGAGAAACGCATCTGTCCATATGTGACACCGCCCCCGGCAACAGAAATACCTGCACCTGTCGTCGCCACAATGCTGTGACTGTGATCGATGTAGTCAGCGAATTGCCGTATCTGATCCATATATTTGTATTCACTCTTCATTTTTCGGTTATTTCCTCCTTCTGCGACTCTCTGTACCGGTCCGGAGACAGCAGCAGAGAAATAAAAAATTTCCTGTACTTTCTGTAAAGCGCAGGGTCCGCAGCACCTTTGGCGTTTGTAATGGAAGTGGCCAGACGCACGAGAGGAATTCTGCGGTCATAAACCAGATACCGCGGCTTCCAGACACTCGGATCAAACTTACTCTTAAAACGATAAAGGTTTTTAAAATCGTAGCCGAAATCCATATTGGAGAAAATTTCATACATCAGCTTTTCCGCCTTCACCGTATCCGGTTTTGTAATATCGATTCCCGCAAGCGGCGCGATATTGAGGCTGACCTCCTCCACGCCCTCCTCCTTCATTTTCATGGCCGCTGAAATAATGGCATGCTCCATCGCTCCTGTGGGTCCGTCCAGCTTCCGATACATTACATCCACACAGTACCCTTTTTTCTGACGGTAAGGAAGAAATGACAGAGCCGTCAGAAGTTCTCCTCTGGCATCCCTGGTAATAAAATACCGCCTGCCATAAGGTCTGTCGAACTGCAGATCGCCGACAGAATAGGTCAGCTTCAGCTTTTTATCCGCAAACCACTGTTCCTCCAGAACGGAAATCTCCTTTTCCAGCGCCAGATTGCGGAAGGTCTCCGGGCAATATTCCATCGAGGTGATTCCCGCCCTGTCCAGTTTTGCCACGTTTCTCCGCAGAGCACCCTTTTTCCCACCGGCCAGAGAATAGCTTTTTAAATCCAGGACGGCTTCTTCACCGTATCTCAGTACCTTCAATCCTCTGGCTTTCAGCGCGTCCGCTGTCTCGCTGCCGACAGAGTTAAAAATCGGCTTATATCCCTGATTTCTGCAAAAAACCAGATATTCATCGATCAACCCTTCCCGGTCTGACGGACAACTGACGGGATCGCCCTGGCTCATGGCCCGTTTCCCCACAAGTGTATAGGAAAGTACGCCGCGGATCTTCTCTCCGAAATAATAGCGGCTTTCGGGATTTAAGGTCAGGCCATGCTGGGAATCATCTCCAACCGCGCTGATGATCTGCGCAGCCTGCTCCATCTCATCCGGCTGAATCATTTCTTTCATAGATCTAACCCTTTGCTGAATTGCTTCCGCAAAAACTTCATGTGTGTACCTGGATATTCCTCCATGACAATTCTCACAGGCAGAAATACTCCAGAATTAACTGCACCGTCTGCTCATTCTGCTTCTGCCAGGAAATGGTGGCTTTCCCATCCCGGCCGGACGTCGAATGATACGCTGCAAAGCCCTGGTGGTTTGCCCCCTGCAGCATGATATTGGAGGCGCCATGAGGCAGATTACAGTCATACCTCATCATAAAATCATTATTCATGATTCCGTCGCGATCAGCTGTGATGCGGATGGCGCCAATATCCAGATCCGACAGATCAATGGAAGCGTAGGTCGCCAGAAACACAATCCCGAATAAATTTTCCGGTTGCTGTGATGCAATGCGGCTGACCGGCATTCCTCCCAGGGAATGCCCGATCAGAATCCACTTTCTGATACCGGGATTCGCTGCCATGATCTCCATCCCATGCTTCGTCCCAAACATACTCAGATGAAACAGCTGTTTCGGGATCACTACAGTATGCCCTTCTTCATGCAGCAGCTTTGCTATATAGGCATAAGCCTTCTCGTCTGTCTTCGCGCCGGAAAAAATGATGAAGCCGACGCTGCTCTCCCCGCGGAAATAATAGTCCTTCCCGATCAGCTCCATCTCACCGGCAATCTCCACTGCTTCCGGAAAAGCCTGATTGTGATAAAGCAGAATGCCCAGAACCGCCAGGGCAAATATCCCGATGATGACACAAAAGATAACCATCCGTTTTCTCCCTTCCCCTTCCCTGTTTATTTTTCAGGGAACAGCCACGGCATCCCGCTTTCATTCACAAACATAAATCTTCTTTCAGATTCCTCTTTTCCATTCACATGGACGGATTCCTTTTCAAAACCGCAGCTTCGCTTACAGCGGCAGATCCTTTTTCTGGAAGCGTATCATACCGACCGCATAGCAGACCACCGCAATCGCCGCCAGCGCCACAAGCTTCGGCGCAAAGGCGTAATCCACAGCCTCCGATCCTACCGTTCCCAGAGCCTCGATATCAAACAGACCCACAATGGTCAGGTTGTTAAACCGGCCAAGCATTTCCACGCCGATGCCCATGCTGACCATACTCTCAGAGCCAAACATACCGAGCAGAGAGCAGAGGAAGAACCAGACGTTCAGGCCGCCGCCCAGTGCCAGGGCATTTTTGCTCAAATTAAACAGGCAGCTGGCCAGATAGCAGATCCCCGCCATGGCCTCCGTCAGCACATACAGGCCGCCGTAAAGGGCTGCATACTTTGCCACATCCACTTCTCCCGCAAAAGCCTGGGTTGCCGCCAGCTTTACCAGGAAACCGCAGCCGACCATAATAAACGGGTTAACGATCAGATAAATGGCCTGGGTGATGGCAACCGCGCTGCGCTTTGTAGGTGTGGAAAGAATATAGGCCATGGAGCCCTTATCCACCTGATCCACCACCAGTGCGTTCCCTGCAAAAACAAGGAAGAGGATAATCGGCAGCAGCGCCATAATCATGAAATACATCTGGTTCAGTATGGCCGAGGTATCCATATCGCTCATGGTCTCCAGCATATCGGAGGGAATTCCCATCATCTCCAGCATCATTGTCATCATACTCTCGATATCCAGGTCATCGCCAGAAAAGACACCCTGCACGGAGCCGAGAGCATAGACATACTCAAACTCGGAAATATAGGCGTCAATCCCTGCTTCAGACCCCGCCAGGATATCAGCGCACTCCTCAAAGCCCTCACTGGAAAGATCCAGATCATCCGACTGGGCGGACATCATTTCAAAAACAGTATCATAAACAGTTTTATCATCCGTTTCGGCAAAATCCTCATAGCTTAATCCGGTTCCCATCATTTCATTGTAGGAAACCAGCACATACAGATAGGTGTAAAAGTCTGTCTGCGCATCCGTATAATCCACCGAATCCATCTCGCCTAACAGGCTGCTGGCGTAGGTTGTTACCACGGTCATCAGGCACAGGACCACTGTGCACGCGATGGCCAACACTTTATTGGCATTCAGGCTCTGTTTCATCAAGGGCCAGGAAAAAATTTTCGTTACTTTCATTGTCTTAACTCCTTCCGATATATGTTCATAAAGTACTCCTCCAGATCCTCGTGGGTCTCGTCAACCGATACCACCCCGAGTCCTTTCGCTGCCCTGATCACTTCATCTATCCCGGAAGCCGGGGAATTCAGCGATACCACTGCCCCCTCCGCAACCGAATTTTCAACCCTGCGGGTAAATTCCCGGGCTGCCGTCTCAGAGCCAAAGGTAATGCGGAACTGCCTCGGCGTATTGTGGCGAAGCTCATAAAGGCTCAGCACACTCTGTATTTTTCCATTTCCGATGATGGCTACCCGGTCGCAGACATCCTCGATCTCCTCAAAAATATGGCTGGACATGAAAATCG
>JAJQID010000084.1 GCA_021199405.1 Lachnospiraceae bacterium | reverse complement strand
ATCATGGCTGCCAGAGCGATGGGCGCCATCACCAGGATGGCGGAAATATCAAACTTGCAGAGCTGGAAGGGCGGCAGGCCTACCCAGCTGGCAGCGGCCACGCCGGAGAAATTCAGGATGGCGGAACCGTCCGGATTGGTCATCCCCGCCGCGTTCATAATCAGCGCCACAGCATAGGAAATCACTACGCCCATCAGAATGGGGATAATCTTAAACATCCCCTTCCCCCAGATATTGAAAATCACAATCACCGCAAAGGCGATGATGGCCAGAAACCAGTTGGTAGAGGCGTTGGACACTGCACTGGGAGCCAGGGACAGACCGATACAGATAATGATGGGGCCTGTGACAACCGGCGGCAGAAAACGCATGACCTTTTTGACCCCCAGCACTTTGATGACCAGCGCCAGAACCAGGTACAGAATACCAGCCACCACCACGCCGCCGCAGGCGTAGGGAAGCTTCTCCCCCATGGTCATATCCGCAAACTTTCCGGTATTCATTCCGGCAACCGTGGCATATCCCCCTAAAAACGCGAAAGAAGAACCCAGAAACGCAGGAACCTTAAATTTGGAGCAGACATGGAAAAATAATGTTCCAAGGCCCGCACAGACCAAAGTCACCTGGATCGAAAGTCCTTCTCCCTCGAAGTAAGTATTGGTTAATACAGGAACTAAAATTGTGGCGCCAAACATGGCGAACATGTGCTGCAATCCCAGCAGGAGCATCTTGGGAACTCCAAGAGTCCTGGCGTCGCGGATTGCGCCGTCTTGCTGCTGACTCATAATAGCTCTCCTCTCTTATTGTATATGGGGCACAAAAAGCCCTATTGCAGGAAAGTATACTGGAATACACGCGAAGACGTCAAGGGAAAATTTCACACAGATTTTAGATTTTTTTCACATACACTATGACAAATTGACAGCACTGTGATATACTTGTTGCCTGTAAGCCGATCTGTCATGACCGGCGTCAGGTATGCTCATTCCCTGAAAAGAGCCCTTTCACCTGAGCAGCTTCAAAAATCCGGGCCGCACGCCCATATCAAGGAGGAATTTCATGGAATCATTAGAAAACATGGAGAACGTACACATTTTTACTCACCCGCTTTTGCAGCACAAGATCTCCCGACTTCGGGATGAAAATACCGGTACAAACGAATTCCGCAAGCTGGTGGAGGAGATCGCCATGCTGGAGGGCTACGAGGCGTTGAGCGACCTGCCCTTACAGGACGTGGAGGTCACCACTCCCATCGAGACCTGCATGACCCCCATGATCGCCGGCAGAAAGCTGGCGGTGGTGCCGATTCTGCGGGCCGGTCTGGGCATGGTCAGCGGAATCCTGGCTCTGACTCCCACCGCCAAGGTAGGTCATATCGGCCTGTACAGAGACCCTGAAACCCATGAGCCCCATGAGTATTACTGCAAGCTGCCCTCTCCCATCGAGGAGCGCACCATTCTGGTGGTGGATCCGATGCTGGCCACCGGCGGCTCCGGCGTGGACGCTGTCAACCTGATCAAGCAGCACGGCGGTGTGAAGATCAAATTTATGTGCATTATCGCTGCTCCTGAAGGTCTGAAAAGGCTTCATGAGGCCCATCCGGACATCCAGATTTACGTAGGCCATCTGGACCGCTGCCTGAACGAGCACGCCTATATCTGCCCGGGACTGGGAGATGCGGGAGACCGGATTTTCGGCACAAAATAAGACCATGCCAGGAAAGCTCCGGTTTCCGTGCAGCAAACACCATTCCACTGATGCCTCAGCTTTCCTTCAGCATCTCCTTTCTCAACCGCAGCATAATCTTTTTCTCCAGTCTGGAAATATAGGACTGGGAAATACCAAGGAGGGCCGCCACTTCCTTCTGAGTCATCTCCTTTCCTTCCTCCACAGGATAGGCCGGCCCTTTTCCCTCCTTTTCAGGCTCCAGCCTCAGGCCAAAGCGCAGGCAGACGATGGTTTTTTCCCTCTTGCTCAGGCGGTCGATAGAACGGCACAGCAGACTGTGCTCCGCCTCCCGCTCCAGATTCTGGCTGATCAAATCCTCATCCGTACCCAGAATATCCCCCAGCAGAAGTTCATTTCCGTCAAAGTCCGTGTTCAGCGGCTCATCAATGCTGACCTCGGCCTTATTTTTGCTGGTACGGCGCAGATACATGAGAATTTCATTCTCAATACAGCGGGATGCATAGGTGGCAAGCTTGATATTTTTGTCTGACTTATATGTATTAATGGACTTTAAAAGACCGATGGTTCCGATGGAAATCAGATCCTCCACCCCTACTCCCGTGTTGTCGAAGCGCTTGGCGATGTATACCACCAGCCTGAGATTGTGCTCAATCAGAGTCTGCTTGGCCTCCGCCGCCCGTTCCGTGGCAAGCAGTCTGATCATCTCCTCCTCCCGTTTGGAGTCCAGAGGCGGCGGAAGCACGTCCGCGCCGCCGATATAATAGAGCACGTTCTCATCGAAGATCTCCTTCCCCGGGTTTTTCAAAAGTCTGAGAATCCACTGGATTGTTTTCAATATGCTCGCCCTCCCTGTGCCTTTTTTCATACTGGAAAATGACAGCAGACAATGCTGCGCCATCCTCCGCCATTGCTGCCCCGCAAACCATCCTGTCCGCTCCTTTATCCTATGCGTTTCAGATGATTTTCAGAACCATAAATACCAGTACAACGTTTTCAAAATAACCGGAAATTCAACTCTTCGCCCGGATTCCTCCTGTCAAAGGACAGGACACACCTTCACCGACGCTCTTTTTCCCTGCTAAAATATCCCCGGATGCAGAATCATCTGATAATTTCCCCTGGGGGAAAGAGGCTTCGACACTCCGGCGCAGATGACCTCCTTCACACTGTGCACCCCGTCCTCCGCATCAATCAGAAGCTCCGGTACCTCAATTCCATATAAAAGCCCCTCATCACAGCCCACCGTATGAAAGGGAATCGCCCTGAAAAACAGCGGATTTTCCAGCGTCAGCCCGGCCAGAAGCTCCTCCTCCACCAGGCACACAGGCCGGCGGCTGAGAGGCTCCGTCAGTTCATTTCCTGTGTCATACAAAGCCAGAACCTGCCGTCTTTGCCCGGCGCTTAAGATAGTCACCGGATAAATATGGCGTGCCCGGCTTTTTTTATAATGCTGCGATGCCTGGGCGACTATCTCATATAAGGCCAGCGCACAGGTAAGAAAGACCCACAATCCGGGCATACCCCCGGTCAGCGCATACCACCAGTTCATTATAATCCGTAAAATTCCGGAAGCCACCAGGGTGTCCGCCAGTACATATATCAGCATCCTGCGCCAATGCCGGCGATATCTGGCAGGCAAAAAAAAGCCGCCCAGTCCCAGAAAACTGACAGCCGTCGCCGTCACTTCCGCCTGGATCAGAGAAAACGGCAGTAAAAAAATACCGGCGTACAACCCGGACAAAGCCACAGCCGTCAGCCATATTCTTCTGTGGGAAAGAGAAATTCCCAGTTGCATTTTAACAATGGAGAGCACCATGCAGTTCAAAAAAAGCTGCATCAGAAAAACGCTGTCCAGATACAGCCGGACGGTCATGAAATACGCCCCCTTTCCAAGATTTTGCGCACCGCTGTGACTATTCACAGCCGCTTCCCCTTACATGCGCAATCTCGCCCGCTTCGCGTGCTTTCCCGCCCCTTACGGGGCTAAGATTGCTTATGTATGGGGAAGTGACTGATTCTCAGTCAACTTAAAATATATTATCAGTCTCTTACAAGCAAGCTTGACGAGTCAGATAATATATTTTAAGTCGTCTGTGAATAGTAACGTTGGTGTGCAAAAAAGCAGCCTACCCCATAGGATACGCTGCTTTTGTAAACACTATTCAATTTTTCCGTTCCTTACTTATTATTATTGTTATTTAAGAAAGACGGAATCTTTAAATTTCTCTCCTCGATGGAAGACGTCAGGTCGCTCTTCTTTAACGGCGGGAGGGAACCGGTGGCGTTGGACACCCCGCCCTTTGGCGCCGTAGAGGATGACAGCGAGGAATAGGTCGTCGGCCTCTTCGTCGGAGATACCAGGTTGCTGCTGAAGGAGAACATATTCGCCTTATTATTCTGTCCGATGCCGGTGGCAATCACTGTCACTGTGCAGGTATCCTTCACCGTATCATCATACATGGCTCCCAGAATGACATTCACATTTTCGCCGCAGATATTGCCCACATATTCGCTGGCGTCCGCCGCGTCCGCAAGAGTGATATCGCCGGACACATTGATGATAATATCCGTAGCGCCCTCGATGCTTGTCTCGAGAAGCGGACTCTCCACTGCAAGCCGCACCGCATCCGAAGCCTTGGTATCACCGGTGCCGGTGCCGATACCGATATGAGCCACACCCTTGTCCCTCATAACGGTGCTCACATCCGCAAAGTCCAGATTGATGATAGCGGGTCTGGTAATCAGATCCGTAATAC
>JAJQID010000274.1 GCA_021199405.1 Lachnospiraceae bacterium | reverse complement strand
TGACCAGATCCATGAACACGGTCTGGCTGGAGGGATAGACGGCGAGCGGGAAGATACCGTTGCCGCAGGATGCGCCCTCCAGAATGTGGGCCGCTTCCATCACGTTGGTATAGGTGCCGCCGGAGCAGCCGCCGATAAAGCCCTGCTGGACAGTCAGCTTTCCGTCCACAACCTTATCGGTCAGATGATACTCCCTGCCGGAGATCCTCTTTGCCTCCTTCTCCACATCCGCCAGCACATCGGTCAGTCTGGAGCCGGTCAGCTCCTCGATTTCAAACACGTTGCTTGGATGGAAGGGCAGGGCGATCATGGGTTTGACGGTAGATAAATCTACATACACGCAGCCGTCGTAATAGGCCACATCTGCGGGCGAAAGCTTCTGATAGGCGTCGGCTCTGCCGTGCTTTGTCAGATAGTCTCTGGTGTCCTCGTCAGTGCACCAGACGCTGGTCAGGCAGGTGGTCTCAGTGGTCATTACATCCACACCGTTGCGATAGTCTGTGGTCATGGAGGCAATGCCGGGACCTACAAACTCCATTACTTTATTTTTCACATAGCCGTTTTTGAAGACTGCGCCGATGATGGCCAGAGCGATATCCTGGGGTCCTACGCCCTTCTGAGGAGCGCCGTCCAGGTAGATGGCGATGACGCCGGGATATTTTACATCATAGGTATCCTTTAAAAGCTGCTTCACCAGCTCGCCGCCGCCTTCGCCCACGGCCATGGTGCCCAGTGCGCCATAGCGGGTGTGGCTGTCGGAGCCTAAAATCATGCGCCCGCAGCCGGCCATCATTTCACGCATGTACTGGTGAATGACCGCAATATGGGGCGGAACAAAGATGCCGCCGTATTTTTTGCAGGCGGAAAGACCAAAGAGGTGGTCGTCCTCATTGATGGTGCCGCCCACTGCGCAGAGGGTGTTGTGGCAGTTGGTCAGAACGTAGGGGATGGGAAAGGACTCCATGCCGGAGGCCTTGGCGGTCTGGATAATCCCCACGTATGTAATATCGTGGGAGGCCATGGAATCAAAACGGATGCGCAGATTTTCCATATCGGAGGAGGTATTGTGCGCTTTTAAGATGGACCAGGCGATGGTGCCCTCCCTGGCCTGGGTTTTGTCAGACTGGATACCGCGGGCGGCCGCCTCGTTCTCCGGAATGATTTCTTTTCCCTTCAGAAGATAGACGCCGCTGTCATATAATTTTACCATAAAACAGATCCTCCCATTATGTGTTTGGTGATAACGCTCATTATAATATAATTTTCACAGCTCGTCCAGTAACAGGTTGAATAAAATTGTATCATTGTATCCCGCAAACATTGTATACCAACATACAAAATGCTATTGTTTTTTTATAAAAAGTCAGTTATAATAATCTGGTATGCAAAAAGATGGAAGGGAGGCTTAAATCATGACACCAAACGGTTATTACGCACCAGGCAATGTAAGTCTGCGGATGCGGGAGGAAATACAGAATCGCGGCAATATGCGGGTAAATCTGGCGCAGGCCTACGGTAAGTCGTTAAATTATACAAATATTCCCAATCAGCTTTTCAGGGAAAAAGGAATCAAAAAGGGCCTCAGAAACGAGGATGGCACCGGCGTTCCGGTAGGACTGACCCGGGTGTCCAATGTGGTGGGCTATAAGAAGGACGAGGAAGGCCACAAGGTGAATGTGCCTGGTGATCTGATTTACCGCGGCATCAGTATCAAGGATTTTGTGCAGGAGGGAGAGGATAAGACAGACAGCTTTGAAGAGGCTTCCTATCTGCTTCTGTTCGGTTATCTTCCAAATAAAAATGAGCTTCGGATTTTCAGGGAATGTCTGGCCGGCTATTATAATCTGCCGGATGAGTTCCTGGAGATGAGCCTGCTGCGCTCCCCGGGGCAGAATTTGATGAATAAGCTCCAGTCCGCGGTGCTTGCCCTGTACAATTATGACATGGCTCCGGATGATACGGATCCTTATCAGACTCTGCTGAAGGGATTGAATATTCTGGCGAAGCTTCCCAGTATTTCCTGCTATGCTTATCAGAGCAAGGTGCATTATTTTGACCGGGGCAGTCTGGTGATACATTATCCAAAGTCGGAGTATTCCATTGCGGAGAATATTCTGTATATGATGCGAGCGGACGGCTCCTTCACGGAGAGTGAGGCCCGGCTTTTAGATACCATTCTTGTGCTCCATGCGGATCACGGCGGCGGCAATAACTCTACATTCACCAATGTGGTGATTTCCTCTACGGACACGGATATTTATTCCGCGGTCAGCGGCTCCATCGGTTCTCTGAAGGGTCCACGTCACGGCGGCGCCAATGTGCGGGCCTGCGAGATGATGGAGGCGGTGATCTCCGAGATCGGGATCAATGCCACAGAGGCGCAGATGCGGGAGGTTGTGCTGAAAATTCTGGACAGAAGATTCTATGACAATAAGGGGCTGGTGTACGGCTTCGGCCATGCGGTCTATACCATCAGCGACCCGAGAGCGGAAATTCTGCGGGATTACTGCCGGATGGTGGCTCATGAGAAGGGGCGGGATGAGGAGTGCGCCTTCTATGAGAAGTTTGAGAAGGTGGCTCAGAAGACTCTGATCGAGGTAAAAAATACTCCTATTTCCAACAATGTGGACTATTACAGCGGCTATGCCTACAATATGCTGGGCATTCCTCACGATATGTTTACTCCATTATTTGTGTGCGCCCGCATGGCCGGCTGGCTTGCCCACAATATTGAAAATAAGCTTTACGACGGCAGGATTATGCGCCCGGCAACGACATACGTGGGGGATACCGCGGAGTATGTGCCCATGGACCGGAGATAGACGGCTGTGAATGGTAACATCAAAAATAGAAATGGGTATTGCAAATGATATAAAATGATGTAAAATAGGTGAGGCTGACGGGCGAAAGGAACGTTAGCCTCATTTTCTGTGGTGAGCGGTAAATATTTCCGGGACAATGGTGTATTTTGGCAGTAATATTGAAAAAGGGGATTGGCATCCGGTGAAAGCCAGAGGAAAACGCAGGGGATTTTGGGGCATGTGCAGGATTGCGGAAAAGAGGTACATATATCGATGAATAAGGATCTGACAGTAGGGGAGCCGGGAAAGGTGCTGTGGAAATTTTGCCTGCCGCTGTTTGGCAGTGTGATTTTTCAGCAGCTGTACAATATTGCGGACAGTCTGGTGGCGGGAAAATTTGCCGGGGAGAACGCTCTGGCGGCAGTGGGTAACAGTTACGAGATTACCCTGATTTTTCTGGCCTTTGCCTTTGGCTGTAATATCGGCTGTTCGGTGATTGTATCCCAGCTGTTCGGGGCGAAGCAATATGGCGATATGAAGACTGCGGTCTATACCACCCTTGTGGCCAGCGGCGTGCTCTGCGCGGTTCTGATGGTGATTGGCTTTGCGGCGGGAGGCGGTCTGCTTCGGCTGATTAATACGCCGGAGGAAATTTTCTCAGATTCAGCGCTGTACCTCAGAATTTATGTTCTGGGGCTGCCGTTTTTGTTTTTTTATAATGTGGCGACAGGCATTTTTTCAGCCATGGGGGATTCCAAAACGCCCTTTTATTTCCTGGCGGTGTCCTCTGTGACCAACATTTTGGTGGACATCTGGTTTGTTGCGGGCTTCCACTGGGGCGTGGCGGGCGTGGCCTGGGCCACCTTCCTGTGTCAGGGAGCCAGCTGTATTCTGGCGATCACAGTGGTGCTGAAACGGTTAAAGGGAGTGGAAACGGATCAGAAGTCCGTGATTTTTTCCTGGAGTATTTTTCAGAAGCTGGCGATTATCGCGGTGCCCAGCATTTTGCAGCAGAGCTTTATTTCCGTGGGAAATATTGTGATTCAGAGTGTGATCAACAGCTTCGGCGCCAGCGTCATTGCAGGCTACGCGGCGGCCATCAAGCTGAATAATCTGGTGGTGACCTCCTTTACGACCCTTGGAAACGGCGTATCCAACTATGCCGCTCAGAATATGGGCGCGGGCAAAACCCGGCGCATTGGACAGGGGATGCGGGCAGGCATCAAAATGGTGTGGGTCATCTGCGTGCCGGTGGTGGCACTGTATCTGCTGGCGGGCCGGTATCTGCTCTGTCTTTTTATGGACTCGGAGAGTGTGGAGGCGCTGGCGACGGGAATGCAGTTTTTGAGGGTTGTGTCCGGGTTTTATTTTGTGGTATCATTGAAACTGATCAGCGACGGTATTCTGCGGGGAGTGGGCAGGATGAAGGAGTTTGTGATCGGCACCTTCACGGATCTGATTCTGAGGGTGGTGCTGGCGCTGACCTTATCCCGGTTTTTCGGAACCATGGGGATCTGGGCAGCCTGGCCGGTGGGCTGGAGCACGGCGACAGTGCTGTCGCTTTATTTTAACAGAGATTTTCTGAAAAAAAGTTACTATTCACAGCCAATGTCAGTTAGTTAAGAAAGAATTATGAGGGAGGTGTTAGCCCGAAAATCT
>JAJQID010000188.1 GCA_021199405.1 Lachnospiraceae bacterium | reverse complement strand
GTAAAGCACACCCCCCGCAACCACGCCCAGCAAAAGCACTCCGGCAAGTAATTTCACCCATGTTTTCATATTGAGAATTCCCTCCTACAACATCTCCTTATCCGCGAAATCCCCGATGGTAATGGTCAGATTCCCATTCCGGGTGCGCAGCTCATCGATAAACGCCTTGGGAATCTTACTGTCCCGAAATGTCACATGATAGGTCAGTTCAAAGAGTGTACCCATATTCGTGGTACGGATCTTCTCCAGCTCCCACTTACAGCCATATTCTTCAAAAACTTCGTCAAACAGTCCATCATACTCAAAGTTTTCCGGGATGGTAATTTTTAACTGCTTCTCATGTCTGGAGGCGCCGCCAAAATTCACCGCCGTCAAAAGCAGTGTGCAGACTGCCGCAAAGGCGAAAAATATCACTGCGATTCCTATGTATCCCATTCCCAGAGCCAGTCCGATTCCCATATCAATAAAAATGGCCGCGATCTCTCTGGCCGTCCCCGGCACACTGCGGAAACGAACCAGCGCGAAGGCTCCGGCCACTGCCACTCCTGTTCCCACGTTTCCGTTGACCAGCATGATAATCACTGCCACCGCCATGGGAAGAAGCGCCAGGGTCAGCGCAAAGCTGGCGCTGTGCCTTTCCTTAAATGAAAAAACAACGGCGTTCATAATCCCCAGTGCCAGGGCAACCGCGATAATCATAATAAACGCAGCCACAGTCACTGAACTGCCAATAATACTGTTAAGCATAGGAAAACCTCTCTCTTCTGAAAATCACCGGAGCTATGTAATTCTGATAGCAATACCCGTACTTGGAAAAACCGGTGGCATAAATTTCCTGTTCACTGAGCGCTTCCACCAGCCACAGCGGAATAGTGTCCGGCGTCTTGATCTCCATGACAATCTGGTTCTCCGGCAAAAGCGGCCGACCATCGCTTCCCTTGCACAAATCCAGCCGGTCCCCGCGCCAGCGCAGATTCCAGTCAAAGGTCACACGAAGCTCCGGATCCGTCTTTCCCAGCATTGCCACCCTTTCACAGCCGATAAACACCTTCGGCGCCGGCTGATACTGATGCAGAAACCAGTGGATTTCCCTCTGAATCTGAGGATCCTCTCCATCCAGCTCCTCCTCATCTCTGACAAAGGCAGCAATCTGACCGGTGGAGCCGTCCACCCGCCTCTTAACACCACACCGTCATATTTCTTTTTAATCTCCGCAAAAATCATGCCCTCCGGCTGCGGCACCCCATAGCTTCTCAGACGAAATTTCTCCTTGTAGGCCGGGCTCTCCAAAGACCTGCGGATCAGATCAAAATTGTCCGTATCGTAATAAATGCTGCAAACTGTATGTACTCCGTACTCGTCCGGCGTCAGATGCTCCTTCAGCGCCGGCAGAATGCCCCGGTACTGTTCCTTCGTCAGCAGGCACTTTTTTTCATATCGTTTGAAGCTGTGCTGTATTTCTCCCATAAGGACCCCCTGTCTGTGTATATCCGCATTTTTGCCGGATACACCGATTCATTGTAGATCAGGTTACTATTTGCAGTAATCATTGCAGACAGCAGTTTACCATAATCACCATTTTTTTGAGTGAACATTTTGTGATTATTTTATGAGAATATTGTGTAAAATCAAAGTAAAATTCTGAGTTTCCCATATTCAGCAGGGGCGGCGGTTCTGTTTTTATTCTGCCGCGCAAAGAATGCATTCTCCTCATCTGCAAGTTTGTTTGTTAAAACTAACCAAATTTCATTTTAAATTTACATTTTCATTTGTAACATTTGCTTGCATATTTCATATAATTATGTTATATTCCATGGAATACCCAAAGGGCAGAACAGAAAATTTCAGGAAGAAACAGTAATGGAAGGAAATTTTGAAAAGACCGCCATGCGCGTCTCTTTTGTCAGTATCATCGTCAATATAGGATTGTCCGTTTTCAAGCTCTTTGCCGGGATCTTTGCACACTCCTCGGCCATGGTCAGCGACGCCGTCCACTCCGCTTCCGATGTGTTCAGCACCATCGTAGTAATGATCGGCGTGAAGCTCTCCGCTCAGGCCTCCGACAAAAAGCACCCCTACGGCCACGAGCGGCTGGAATGTGTAGCGGCCAGTATCCTGGCCACAGTGCTGGCTCTGACCGGTCTGGGCATCGGCTATTCCGCCGTCACTCAGATCATTCATAAGGATTACACAACGACTGTACCCGGTGCGCTGGCATTCATCGCCGCCCTGGTGTCCATTCTGGCCAAGGAGGTCATGTATCATTATACCCGCTATCATGCGAAGAGGATCGATTCCGGCGCTCTGATGGCCGACGCCTGGCACCACCGCTCCGATGCGCTGTCCTCCGTGGGCGCCCTCATCGGCATCGCCGCCGCCAGAGCCGGCTTTCCCATTCTGGATCCCATCGCCAGCCTGGCCATCTGCATTTTCATTGAAAAAGCAGCCCTTGATATCTACAAAGACGCCATGGACAAAATGCTGGACGAAGCCTGCGACGACGACACAGAAAAAGCCATCCGCGACTGCGTGCTGGCTCAGGAAGGCGTGCTGGGCGTAGATATGCTGCAGACCCGGCTTTTCGGCAATAAAATTTACGTGGACTTAGAGATCCGGGCGGACGGCTCCTCCTCCCTGACCGAGGCTCATGAGGTAGCAGAAAGGGTCCACAGCACCATTGAAGCCACCTTCCCGAAGGTGAAGCATATCATGGTGCATGTGAACCCCACATAATCAGTCATTCAGCGCAGGATTCCATCCCGGCTTCCTTATGTCTTACTGTGCTGGCACCAGGCTGGCAGCCATCTGTCTGGCTTTCTGTGCAGACGCCAAAGCATCAACCCTTCAGCTCTCCCGCCAGCTCCTCCACCACCCTGCGCACCGGCTTTCCGTCGCACTCCATCACAATGTCCGCATACCGCTCATACAGTGGACAGCGCTCCTCGTACAGAGAAAGCAGGGTCTGGCCGGGCTTGAGCGCCACACCTCTGGCATTCAGATCTCCCAGTCTCTCCTCAATCTCGCGGTAGGATAATTTCAGATACACGATGGTGCCAATATCCGCCAGATGATCCATAGCCGCTCTGCCATACACCACGCTGCCGCCGGTGGCGATCACGTATCTGTCGCAGTCTAAAGATGCGTTGACCTGATCCTCAATGCGCAAAAACCCATCCAGACCGTGAATCTCAATCAGCTGGTGAAGCAGCTTTCCTGTGCGCTCCTGAATCACCAAATCAGAGTCAATAAAATGATAGCCCACACGCTTGGCAAGCACCACCCCCACCGTGCTCTTGCCCGCGCCCGGCATGCCGATCAGAATAATATTTTTTTTATTTTCCTTTTTCATAGCTATTTTTCAATCCTTCTTTTGCTCATCGTCACTGTTACTATTCACGGAACTTTATGTTAGCAAAAATCCTGCAATTCTTCAAGCATTATTGAAATTTTGCGTTTCATGGGGTATGATAGTTTGGAAGAAGGTAATCCAAATTCTATACGGAGGTATTTATTATGGAACACGCGAATCCGCTGCTGCGCGAGAGCGACGCGGCCAACAAATTTATCACCATCGGCGAGATCATGCTGCGTCTGACGCCGCCAAACTATGAGAAAATCCGCATGGCTTCCTCCTTTGAGGCCAGCTACGGCGGCAGCGAGGCCAATATTGCTCTGGCTCTCGCCAATCTGGGAGTCGACAGCACCTTTTTCTCTGTGGTTCCCAATAACAGCATCGGGAAAAGCGCTATCCGCATGCTTCGCAGCAATGACGTACACTGCACCCCTGTGATTTTATCCTCCCACGAACAGACTCCGACTCATCGTCTGGGCACCTACTATCTGGAAACCGGCTACGGCATCCGCGCCAGCAAGGTCACCTATGACCGTAAGCACAGCGCCATCTCTGAATTCGATTTCTCCGATTATGATATGAAGGGACTTCTGGAGGGCTTTACCTGGCTGCATCTGAGCGGCATCACTCCGGCCATCGGTCCCAACTGCCAGGATTTGATCATGAACGCGCTGAAAACGGCAAAAGAGCTGGGAATGACCGTCAGCTTCGACGGAAATTTCCGCAGCAAGATGTGGACCTGGGAGGAAGCCAGGGATTTCTGTACCCAATGCCTGCCTTACGTGGATGTGCTGCTTGGGATTGAACCCTATCACCTGTGGAAGGATGAAAATGACCACAGCAAGGGGGACTGGAAGGACGGTGTTCCTCTGCAGCCCAGCTACGAGCAGCAGGAAGAGGTCTTTGAGCACTTCATCGAGCGTTATCCCAACCTGAAATGTATTGCCCGCCATGTGCGCTACGCCTTAAGCGGCAGCGAGAACAGCCTGAAGGCCTTCATGTGGTATCAGGGCCACACCTTCGAAAGCCGCCTGTTTACCTTCAACATTCTGGATCGTGTGGGCGGCGGCGACGCCTTCGCCAGCGGCCTGATTTACGCCATGATGCACAACT
>JAJQID010000229.1 GCA_021199405.1 Lachnospiraceae bacterium | reverse complement strand
GCCAAAAAGGAAGAGGCCCGAAAGTCTCTTCCTTTGTAAATCTGTCACATTCCTATGTACTCATACCTCTTCCCGGCCTGACAGGCACTCCGTCAGTTCCGGCTGCTTTCCGTCTTTTACTGGCACTTGATCTCCAGATAACCGCGAAGCTGTGTAAAGTCATACTCATCCATCACGCCCAGATTGGGATCATAGAACTTGCCGTCATAGTGCAGCAGATAGTGGCTGAAACGACCCATCTTCTCCATCATAATGCAGCACTTGGGAAGCACCACATCAGGATCGCCCTGGGTATAATTGATGATATCAGTGTGGTCGATGCCAAAATAATTCAGCGCGGAAATCATGCGGCCCATGGTTGCCTGCCACTCTCTGCAGTCCATCACATTAATCACCTCAGCGATGGTTACTCCGGCCAGCATCGCAACGCAGGTCTGTCCGCAAAGACCATCGGAGGGCTGCAGGATAATATCAATGCCGTCGATCTCCCGGATCGGGTTTTCAAAGGAATAAGGGCTGTGCTGGTCCATACGGATCAGGGAGCCGGACACATGGAGCAGAAGCTTATGGGATTCGGAAATATCAACCCCCTCCAGATCCTCGTTTTTCAGGTGGATCATATAATTGCCCTTCTCCACCGGCAGAAGCTCACAGGCAATAATACGGTTGTCCAGCACCACGTCAGCCTGAATCACCTCACGCTGCTTGCAGACCTCCCAGATATTGAACGGAATCTGCACAAAACCTCCATTCTCTCTGGACTCAATCTTGCAGTCAAAATAATAACGCATGAAATTACCTCCCAAAAATTTATGTTTTTTGCTAAAATCTGTTATACTAGAGTTTAGCATATTTTCCATTGTAAGGAAAGAGTTTTTTTATTTTTTAAAAGGCGGTGAAATCTACACCTGGGGCAATCCGTCCGGCATAAGCAGCGCAGCCTTTGCCAGAGCGTCCGCCCGGTCATTATATTCATTCCCCGAGTGTGCCCTGACCTTGGTAAAGGAAAGAGAAATATACTGACTGCGGGAACGCATATAGGCAGCATATTTCCGGGTCAGTTCTTTTTTGGCCTTCCATGCGCCCGTGACCCACTTTTCAATTCCTTCATAATCATAGCGAATCTCCAGCTCCCGATAGCCTTTGACACAGGCGTAGCGGGCAGCGTACATGGCTCCCAGCATCTCTCCGGCCACATTGCGGATTGCCGCAGACTCCGGGTTAGACCCGCTGCCGCTTTTCTCCACAATCTCCCCCTCCGACGTCAGAAGAACGCAGCCGAAGGCGTATTTTTGCAGGTCAGGATGAAAGCTGCCGTCTACATAAGCGATCAGCTTTCCCTGGTGTGGGAAAATATCTTCCAAATTCAATGCTCCTTTCGCCGCGTCATATCAGCTTCTCCAGCAGTGCCCAGGCTGCCTCAATGGTCTTATCCATATCGAAATACCTGTAGCTTGCCAGCCTGCCGCCGAACCACACATTCTCTTCCTGATCCGCCAGCGCTTTATATTTCTCATAAAGAACCGAATTGGCATCGTCATTGATGGGATAATAAGGCTCCATCCCCGGCTTCCACTCGGTGGGATATTCCCGGCTGATGACCGTCTTTGGCTGGGTGCCAAACTCAAAATGCTTATGCTCAATGATACGGGTGTAGGGCACCTGCCGCTCCGTATAATTGACCACCGCGTTGCCCTGATAATTGTCGCAGTCCAGCACCTCAGTCTCAAAGGATACCGTACGGTACTGCAGGGGACCGTAGCAGAAATCATAAAAGGCGTCGATCATTCCGGTGTAAATGGTACGGTCCGCAATGTCCGGATTATCCTGAGAAAATGTCTTATAATCCGTATTCAGCAGAATCTCCGTGCCCTCGAACATTTTCTCAATAATCTGCGTATAACCGCCTGTAGGAATGCCCTGATACCGGTCATTGAAATAATTATTATCATAGGTAAAGCGCAGGGGAAGTCTTTTGATGATAAAGCTGGGCAGGTCCTTACAGTCTCTTCCCCACTGCTTTTCCGTGTAGCCCTTCACCAGCTTTTCATACACGTCCGGCCCCACTAAAGAAAGCGCCTGCTCCTCCAGATTCTGAGGCTCTCCCAGATGCAGCCCTTCGATCTGGGCAGCAATTTTGGCCTTTGCCTGGGCAGGAGTGACCACCCCCCACAGGCCGTGGAAGGTATTCATATTAAAAGGCATATTATACAGCTCATCCTTATATCGCGCTACCGGAGAGTTAATGTAATTGTTAAAATCAGCAAAACCGGTAATATAGTCCCATACCTTACGGTTACTGGTATGAAAAATATGGGCTCCGTATCTGTGTACCTGAATGCCCTCCACTTCCTCCGTGTAAATATTGCCGCCAATATGACTCCTCACATCAATGGCCAGGCATCTTTTCCCTGCTTTGGTCAGCGCCTGAGCACAGACCGCGCCAAACAGGCCGGTACCCACGATAAGATAATCATATTTATTCTCTTTTATTTCCATAACCTTTCCCGCTTCCATAAATCAGTTAAATCCGTAGATCTTCTGTGCCGCCTGATATCCCCAGACTGCGACTCTTCTGCCCGCCTTTCCGGGCAGATTCATTCCAATCCCCAGGAATGTATGCCGCAGCTTTTTATAAAGGGCCTCGTCTATCTGCCTGATGTCCTCCCAGAGCTGCTTCTTTTTCTTTAAATTCTCCTCCGTGCCGCTCTTGATGGCCAGAACGGAAGAAATCGTAGTAATGATGGAAAGATAGTTGAACATATATTTCTGCAAAGGACCATCAGCCGGTGCGGTTTTCAAATAGGACTGCGCCATCAGCCGATTCACCTTCATCTGCTGGTCAATGCGTCCGATCATCACCTTTTCATTAACCGACTGGTCTTCTCTTCCAATATAATAATGATACAGAGTCTGATCCATGTAATAAATATGCTTCACAAAAGGAAATGGATCAAACACAAAAATATTGTCCACATAAAAGGTATGCTTCGGCAGTACCATCCCGCTTTGGCGCAGCACCTCAGTACGGTAAATCACCGCGTGCATCAGCAGATACTTTCCCACCGGAAAGGGCTTCATCTCCTCCCAGGTGAATACCTTGTCCTTCGGCATATATTTGCTGTACTCCATGGTCTTTTTATGGGTGACGCCCACCTTGTCATAAAGGAAGTTGGTGACGAACATGTCTACGCTCTCCCCCAGCTTCTCCAGTCTGTCCACTACTTCCTTCAGCACCTGCTCATCCACCCAGTCGTCACTGTCCACCACCTTGTAAAACATGCCGGTGGCGTTTCGGATACCGGTATTCACTCCCTCGCCGTGGCCGCCGTTCTCCTGATGAATGGCTCTCACGATGGTGGGATATTCTCTTTCATATCTGTCGGCAATGGCTCCCGTCTCATCCTTCGAGCCATCGTCCACAATCAGAATCTCCACTCTCTCCCCCGCGCAAAGCAATGTCTGAATACAGTGCTCCATATAGGCTGCGGAATTGTATGAAGGAACTGCCACGCTCAATACTTTTTTGCTCATGTAAACTGCCTTTCTTACTCTTTATATCCGAAAAAAATCCTGTTGAAAAAATATTTGAATCATGTTATAGTATGAACGTAAGGAAAGCAGCCGCCCACAAAGTGGTTAGCCTCCGGTTGACGTTATAAAAAGCCTACCTGTACCGGCCAAGTAACAAGGTAGGCTTATTTATTTTCGCTTGTTATTCCTACTATCTACGTAGGCAAGCAATGCAATCAGGAATGTACCGCCCAAAAATAACAGGCTCAAAACCTCACAGGTATCCATCTGCACCACCTCCCTTCTATACTTCAGTTAGGGAGGCTTACCACCCTGCAACACGGCTGCTGACTGTCATCGTACCATAAAAATGATAGAACTTCAATCCCAAAAAAGATTTCTTTAATCGCTTTAATCGTCCCGGCAATCCTATATTCCCCTTGAAAAAAAACTCTTCTTCCCTTATAATTGAAAAGCGATTGTGAAACGTCAAAAATACTTGAATTTAAAGGAGTTTTTATGATATCAGCCAATAACGTCACCTACCGGGTAGGCAAAAAGGCCCTCTTTGAGGACGTCAATATCAAATTTACCGAGGGCAACTGCTACGGCATCATCGGGGCCAACGGAGCCGGCAAATCCACCTTTCTGAAGCTTCTCTCAGGGGAGCTGGAAACCACAAACGGCGACATCGTCATGACCCCCGGCCAGCGCCTGAGCGTGCTGGAGCAGGATCACTTCAAATACGAGGAATATCCCGTCATGGACGTAGTCATCATGGGAAATCAGCGTCTTTACGACATTATGAAGGAAAAGGACGCCCTCTACGCCAAGGAGGATTTCACCGATGAGGACGGCATCCGGGCATCAGAGCTGGAAGGGGAGTTCGCTGAGATGGACGGATGGGAGGCGGAGTCCAACGCCGCTACCCTGTTGAATGGACTGGGGATTAACACTGATCTGCACTACTCTCTCATG
>JAJQID010000154.1 GCA_021199405.1 Lachnospiraceae bacterium | reverse complement strand
TATCAACAAAAAGCCTTAAAAATCAGTGCTTCGGGGCTTGACAGAGTAGGAAGGGGAAGTTAAAAAAGAATGTACCGGCGAGCCTCATTCTGTGGTACAATGCAGCTTATGAAAATAAAACGAATTTCCGATTATCCCAAGACTTTAAATATTGTGACCCGGGGGTGTGTCCCTCTGCTGGAATTTCAGCCGCTTGCGGAGGTGGATTTTATCATCCATGGCTTTTCCTCCCGCATGGGCGGCGTCAGCAGCGGCATTTATGAGAGTATGAATTTCAAGGAGGACGGCACGGACGCAGATGAAAATATCCGGGCCAATTACCGGATTATTTCAAAAGCGCTGGGGGTGGATGTAAAGAAAATAGTCCGCCCTTCCTTGGTGCATGGAACGGCAGTTCATGAGGTGAGAGAGGAGGATTATGGCGTGGGAGCCCTGGCGAAGAGCACGCTGATGGGCTTTGACGGTCTGATTACTGATCGGCCTGGGGTGACGCTGGCGGCCACCTTCGCGGACTGTGTGCCCCTGTATTTTGTGGATATCAGACACCATGCCATTGGTCTGGCCCATTCCGGCTGGAGAGGCACATGTCACAGGATTGCCTGGTCCATGCTGGAAGCCATGAAAGCGGCATACGCAACGGAGCCGGAGGACATTCTGGCGGCTGTGGGCCCCTGCATCTGCGGCGACTGCTATGAGGTGGGAGAGGAACTGGACGAGGAGTTCTCAACGGATTTCTCAGGTGAGATTGAGGGGCGAACCGGCATTTCCTATCGGGAGAAAATTATGCGGCCAGTGATGAAAAAAGAAGAGAAATTCCTGCTGGATCTGCGTCAGGCCAATCTGCAGAGCCTGCTGGCCGCCGGAGTCAGAAAAGAGCGGATCGCAGTGGCAGATATCTGTACCTGCTGCAATCCGCAGCTCATCTTTTCACATCGGGCCACCGGCGGCAGAAGGGGGGCCAGCGCGGCCTTTCTGGGGATAAGAGAATAAGCTTTCAATTATATGAAGGAATTGCGGCCTGTTCCCGTTTTTGGCTGTATCAGGGAATTTTGATTTTCAGTTAGAGGAAATAAGCGCTCAGGAGGTTTTATTCGGCAGGTCTTCTGCCGATATCTCTTCCGCCTCTGGCTGCGGCAGCTGAATCAGCACCTGCAGCACGCGGTTTTCGCTGACCTCGCAGACCTTCAGTATGATTCCGCCTTCCAGCGTGACCTCCTCCCCTTCCTCGGGGAGCCTGTCCAGCTGTCCAATAATCAGTCCGGCCACGGAGTCGTAGTCCTCGCTGGACATTTCCGTGCCCAGCATATGATTGACGTCCGAAATTTTCATGGAACCGGCGGCCATGTATTCCTTTTCTGACAGCTGAATCATCCGTTCATTTTCATCCTCATCGTATTCGTCTCTCAGATCGCCCACAATCTCCTCCAGCAGATCCTCCATGGTCAGCATTCCCACGCAGGAGCCGTATTCGCTGAGCACGAAGCACACATGCTGCGCCTTCTGACGCATCTCCAGCATCAGGTCGGCGGTCTTTTTGTATTCGTATGTATAATGGGCGTCCCGCAGGATATCGCTGACATGAAACTCCGTCTGCGGGTCCTTCCACAGAAAATCCTTGATATTGACAATACCGATGATATTGTCCGGCTCTTCCTCGTAGACAGGAAGACGGGTGTACATATGATCCCGGAAAAGAGCCAGCACCTCCTCGTAGGAAGCGTCTTTGGAGACCGTCACCATATCGATTCTGGGCACCATCACGTCCTTTGCCACCGCATCTGAAAATTTAAAAAGATTGTAAATAATATCCTTTTCTTCCGACTCGATGACTCCCTCCTTGTGGCTTTCTGCCACATAAGTCTTCAACTCTGTCTCAGTGATGGAATAGGGTCTGGCGTTGGGGTCTACATGCAGCAGACGCATAAAAAGGGCGGAGAGATGATCGACCACAAAAATCACAGGCGTGAGAACGATCATCAGCTTATGGATGATGGGGGCATAGGCCAGAGCCAGCTTTTCTGAATATACCTTTGCCAGGGTTTTGGGGGTGATCTCGCCGAACAAAAGCACCAGCAGAGTCAGTAAGCCGGTGCCAACGCCGATATAAACACTGCCGAATACATGGGTTACCAGTGTGGTTGTGATGGCGGACATGGCGATATTGACCAGATTGTTGCCAATCAGGATGGTGCTGAGCATTTTGCTGTATTGATCCGTGATTTGTCCCAGAATGACGGCCTGTCTGTTGCCGTCCTCGATGAGCGCCTGAATGCGGACTCTGCTCATTGCTGAAAGAGCGGTTTCCGCGCTGGAAAAGAAGCCTGATAAGAGCATCAGGATGATAATGGCCACCAATTGTGTGGTACTTGACGAGTCCAAAACTTTCTCCTTATAAAAACAGATAATGAGGCCGGGGGAAACACTCTTTCGACTTCATTATCGTAATATAGTGTGGAATTAAAATAATTCTTGATAAGAAACTATACATTTTCCGAAGCCTCTTGTCAAGAACAATCACGTGCCCGCATATAATTTCATAAGAAATTTATGAGAATTTTACAGGAGAAAGAATGGGAAAACAGCCTGTGGTACATGGCACAAAGGGGGCGATTGGCCCGGCATTTCTGTCGATTGCGGCGGCAGCGGTCACAGCGGCAGCACTGATTTTTCTGGCAGCGTTTTTGATGGATCATTTTTCACTGGGGGAGGATATACTGAAAAAAGCGGTATACGCCATTCACTTTGCAGCGGCTTTTGCGTGCGGCTTTGTCATGGGGAAGCAGAAAAAGGAGAAAAAATTTCTCTGGGGCCTTGCGGCGGGCGGCGTATGGTTCGCGCTGATTTTAGGCTGCAGTCTGATTTTCAATAATGGAAGCCTGAAGGCGGATGCCCTGCTGGCGGTGCTGGCGGCCTGTGCCGGGGGCAGTATGCTGGGAGGAATGCTCTCATGAGGAGGATTCAGTATATTTTGGTGATATTGGAGGAATCAAGGCCATAGGATGAAATAAACTCGTCCAGATCCTTCTGCCCGCGCACAAGCATGATATCCTCAAACTGACCGGTGTGGATTTCCTGAAAGCCGGCGGTCTGTTCTCCTGTGCAGATACTGCATTTCAGGACAGGTCTCCAGTTTTCGCTGTCGTAGGTCTTGCGGGCTTTCGTCTTTGATTTTCTGTTAAACATGGGCTGCCTCCCGGGCGGGTTATGTTTTTCATACTGTATCATATTTTCCGGAATGAAGTCAACCAATTTATAAATGCGGTCATTATTCGCGGCTGTGAATAGTAACGATATAGAGGCATTTTCATCTTGTACTGGCGGAATTTATTTGCTATAATGGGTGGCAGTGATGAGCCGCGTGAAAGCTGCACCAGGAAAAGTCGTGGCGGATTCCATAAAATCTAAAGGAGAGTAACAGTATGAAGGGAAATATCGTAGTAGGACAGTCCGGCGGTCCCACCGCAGTGATCAATTCCTCCGTGGCGGGAGTGTATGTAGCGGCGAAGGAGCTGGGAGTATCCAAAGTGTATGGCATGGTTCACGGCATCGAGGGATTTTTGCAGGGCAAGGTGGTGGATCTGGACAAGTATCTGGCCAATCCCGTTGGTGTGGAGCTGCTCAAGAGGACGCCCTCCGCGTTCCTGGGATCCTGCCGTTTCAAGATGCCCAAAATTGAGGGGCACGAGGACGTATATGAGAAGGTGTTCCAGGTCATGGAAGAGAATGATATCGAGTGTCTTTTCTATGCCGGCGGCAATGACTCCATGGATACGGTCAAGATGCTGTCCGATTATGCTGCAGCGCACAATAAGCCCCAGCGCTTCATGGGCGTACCCAAGACCATTGACAACGATCTTCCCATCACTGACCATTGCCCGGGCTATGGCTCCGCGGCAAAATATATCGCTACCAGCCTAAAGGAGATTATCCGCGACAATGAATCCTTCGGCGCTGAAAAGCCTACTGTCTGCATCGTGGAGATTATGGGCCGCAACGCCGGATGGCTGACTGCGGCGGCTGCACTGGCCAAAGGCAGCGACTGTTCAGGAGCGGACGCCATTTATCTGCCGGAGAGAGTCTTTGACATGGACGCTTTCATGACAAAGGTGAAGGAGCTGGCTGCCACAAAGAGCAGCGTAGTGATCGCAGTTTCTGAGGGTGTGCATGTGGCGGACGGACGCTATGTGTGTGAGCTTGGCAAGGAAGTGGCTGTGGACGCCTTCGGACACAAGCAGATGTCCGGCACCGCCGCCATGCTGGCCAATATGGTGGCCGCGGAGACTGGCTTAAAAACCCGTGCGGTGGAGCTTTCCACCCTGCAGAGAGCCGCTACTCACCTGGCCTCTCTGACGGATATTAATGAGGCTTTTCAGGCTGGCTCCGATGCAGTGAAGGCTGCTGACGAGGGCAAGACCGGCATGATGATTACCCTGGACCGTAACGGCGACGATCCTTATCAGTGCGGTACCAGCGCATACGATATTCATGCCATTGCCAATGTGGAGCGGAAGGT
>JAJQID010000184.1 GCA_021199405.1 Lachnospiraceae bacterium | reverse complement strand
AACAGTTTAACCGCCGCATCGTCGTCATCAAATACGGCGGCTCCGCCATGAGCGATGAAACCCTTCAGCGCAATGTCATCAAGGATGTGACCCTTTTAAAGCTGGTAGGCTTTAAGCCCATCATCGTTCACGGCGGCGGCAAGGAAATCAGCCGCTGGGTAAAAAAGGTGGGAAAGGAGAGCACATTTGTGAATGGCCTGCGTGTCACCGACGCCGAGACCATGGAAATTGCGGAGATGGTCTTAAACCGGGTCAATAAGCGCCTGGTTACCATGGTACAGGAGCTGGGCGTCAAGGCCGTGGGTGTCACCGGCAAGGACGGCGGCATGATTCAGGTGGAAAAGAAATACTCTGACGGTCAGGATATCGGTTTTGTAGGTAATATCACCAAAGTCTCGCCAAAACTTCTGTTTGATCTGCTTGACAAGGATTTCCTGCCCATTGTGGCTCCCCTGGGGCTGGATGATGAATATCAGACCTATAATATCAATGCGGATGATGCGGCCTGTGCCATTGCCAGGGCTGTGGGGGCGGACAAGCTGGTATTCCTGACAGATATTGAGGGGCTTTATCGGGATATCAACGATAAAACCACATTCATCTCCAGGCTGTCTGCGACAGAGGCCAGAGGGCTGATTGAGAGCGGCATCATCGGCGGCGGCATGCTTCCCAAACTGGGAAACTGCATTTCCGCCATTGAGGACGGAGTCAACCGGGTACATATCCTGGACGGACGCATTCCTCACAGCATATTGCTGGAAATCTTCACCAACAAGGGTATCGGCACGGCCATCGTGGCGGACGCGGAAAAGGAGCGCATGTTATGATGTATCAGGAAATTGAGCAGGCGGAGAGAGATTTACTGCACACCTACAACCGCTTCCCTGTGGTGTTTGACCACGGGGAAGGCGTACACTTATACGACACGGAGGGAAAGGAATACCTGGACTTTTGTGCCGGCATCGCTGTTTTTGCGCTGGGCTACGGAGTGAAGGAATACAATGACGCTCTGAAGGATCAGGTGGATAAACTGATTCACACCTCCAATTATTTTTATAATGAACCCGCTATCCGGGCGGCGGCGCTGGTGAAGAAATATACCGGCATGGACAGGGTGTTTTTCACCAATTCCGGCGGGGAGAGCGTGGAGGGCGCCATCAAGGCGGCCCGCAAGTACGCCTATACCAGAGATGGTCACACGGATCATGAGATCATCGCCATGGAGCATTCCTTCCATGGACGTACCATGGGTGCGCTCTCTGTGACGGGCAACGTTCACTATCGGGAGCCTTTTGAGCCGCTGATCGGCAATATTAAATTTGCGGAGTATAATGATCTGGACAGCGTAAAGGCCCAGGTGACGGAGAAAACCTGTGCCATTATTATGGAAACAGTGCAGGGCGAGGGAGGCATTTTCCCGGCTGCGCCGGAATTTATTCAGGGTCTCAGGAAGCTTTGTGATGAGAAGGATATTTTACTGATTCTGGATGAAATCCAGTGCGGCATGGGCCGGACCGGCACCATGTACGCATATGAGCAGTATGGAATAAAGCCGGATATTCTTGCTACCGCGAAGGCTCTGGGCTGCGGTGTGCCGGTGGGCGCTTTTGCCATGACGGAGCGGGTGGCGGAGAAATCTCTGACGGCGGGCGACCATGGTTCTACCTACGGCGGCAATCCGCTGGCCTGCCGGGCGGTCTGCTCTGTCTTTGAACTGATGGAACAAAAGCAGGTTCTGGAAAATGTTAATCGGGTTGGCTCTTATCTGGAACAGAAGCTTTCGGAGTTGGTAAAGGAATATGCTTTTGTTTCCGGACAGAGAGGTCTGGGCCTGATGCGGGGACTGGTCTTTGAATGCCCGGTGAGCGGCATTCTGCAGAAAACCCTGCAAAAAGGACTGGTGCTGATCAACGCTGGCACCAATGTACTTCGTTTTGTGCCGCCTCTTGTTATCAGCGAAAAGGACGTGGACGACATGATGGTGATTCTCAGATCGGCACTGGATGAATGGAGCGGAGAACAGGGATGAGCAAAGGAATACACAGAGTATTCGCCGTTCTTCTGACGCTGCTTGTCATCGGCTGCGCCGCTTTCACATATCTGGATATGTATGTGGAGAAAGAGGAGGAAGCGGTGGGCTCGGCCACACTGCAGTTCTGGTATACGGACAGTTCCATGACAAGCTATTACAATAACGCTGCCAGCTATTTTAATAAGAGGCATGAGGGAGTCACTGTAGTGCCGGTGCTGGTGGACAGCGGGGAGTATCTGGATGATATCTATAATGCTTCCGTGGCCGGCTCAGGCTATCCGGATGTTTATGTGATCAGTGATTCTTCCCTGGGGAAGGCTTATCTGGCGGGGCTGACAGTGCCGGTGACGGATGACAGCATAGAGGAACAGTTTTCTCAGGTGGCGCTGACGGCGGTGACATACGAGGAAAAAATCATCGGTTATCCCTTTTATTTTGATACCAGCACTCTGGTTTACAACGAGACCTATCTGCAGCAGATTGCCAATGGGGAGACCGCAGCCACCGGGGACGAGGACGGGGATACTGAGGAGTATGCCGCGGCGGAAGCAGAACAGGAGACATCGGAGGGAGAAGCAGCGCAGGAGGAGACGGCACTTACCGTGGAGGATCTGATTCCGGAGACGGTGGACGATCTGCTGACGCTGGCCAATAATTATAACGCGCCTGAGACGGTGGAATCTCTGTTTAAATGGGATGTAAACGACGTATTTTACAATTATTATTTTGTGGGTGCGCAGATGATTGTTGACGGCTCCGTCAGTTCTGATGTGGATATCAACACGGAGGGAGCCATCAGCTGTCTGGAGATTTTTCAGGAGCTGACGGAATTCTTTTATATTGATCCGGATGAGGTGGATGCGGACAGCATCCTTGAGGAATTCATCGAGGGGAAAATTTTATTCACCATCATGGACACGGACCATGCCCTGCAGCTGGAGGAAGCGGCTTCGGAGGGCACCCTGGAGTATGACTATGGCTACAGTGTGATTCCGGATCCCAGCGAAAGCCTGGCCGGCGCGGCCCTGGCGGTGACGCAGACGGTGGTGGTCAACGGCTATACGGAATACGCGGAGGCAGCCAGCGCCTTTGCAAGGTTTCTGACCTGTGAGTATGTGGAGGATCTGTATGCCAATACTGGCCATGTACCCGCCAACAGTCAGGTGGAAAAGACCACGGAGCTGGAGCAGGTGTTCAGTCAGGAGTATGAACGCAGCACCTGTCTGCCCAAGAATCCGGCAGCCGGAAACTTCTGGATGCTTCTGGAGAATACTTTCAGTAATGTCTGGGACGGGGAGAATATTGAGGCGGAGCTTCTGACCCTGGAGGACGCGGTGAAGGCGCAGTACGCGGTGCAGTAGAGGATATTACTGTTCCGCGGGAGAGTCAGGCCATCCCGGAAGGGATTTTATGTATACATGGAAAAAATGGATACAGATACTGCTGATAATGACAGCTGTCCTGCTTATATCAGGCTGCGGCAGCAAAAATACGCCGGATTTGCAGGATATCCTGCAAACCTCCGGGCAGGAAGAGGACTCCGGAGAAGGTACGGTGAAGGGCAATGAGGATGCTTCCGCACAGAAAGCAGAGGGAAACAGTACGGCGCAGGGGACGGAATCGAAGCAGGGCACAGGAGAAGAGACGGTCAGCGGGGGAAATTCCGCCGCAGGCTCAGACGCTGTGACAGGAACGAAGGAGGAAAGCGCAGAGAATGAAATCTGTGTGTTTGTCTGCGGTGAGGTAGCATCTCCGGGCGTTTATTATTTTTCTGATGGAGCCAGAAAGGTGGACGCTGTGGAGGCGGCGGGCGGTTTTACGGAGGCGGCCAATGAAAGCTATGTGAATCTGGCGGAGCTTCTGATAGATGAAATGCAGCTTTATATCCCGGCGGAGGGGGAGGAGACTGACAGCGGAGAAGTGCCGGCCACAGAAACGCAGGCTGCCCATGCAGGTCAGGTCAATCTGAATACTGCCACTCTGGAAGAGCTGTGTACGCTGAGCGGCATCGGTGGGAGCAAGGCTCAGGCTATTTTGTCCTACCGGGAGGAGCACGGCGGCTTCGGGGCCATCGAGGAGCTGAAGGAAGTGAGCGGTATTGGCGACAGTACATTTGAAAAGATCAGGGAAAGTATCTACGTAGAATAGGAGCGGATTATGGCGAAAAAGGTTTTGGTGGTGGATGATGAGAAGCTGATCGTCAAGGGAATCAGGTTCAGTCTGGAGCAGGAGGGCATGGAGGTGGATGCCGCCTATGACGGTGAGGAAGCGGTAGCCATGGCAAAAAACAAAGACTATGACATTATTCTGCTGGATGTGATGCTGCCTAAAATGGGCGGCTTTGAGGTCTGCCAGCAGATTCGGGAATTTTCCGATGTACCGGTGCTGATGCTGACTGCCAAGGGCGACGATATGGACAAGATTCTGGGGCTGGAATATGGCGCTGACGATTACATTACCAAACCCTTCAATATTCTGGAGG
>JAJQID010000051.1 GCA_021199405.1 Lachnospiraceae bacterium | reverse complement strand
ATATTATTCAACAGATCTATTCTGAATAATATTCGTCAGCACGAGCGGAATCGCAAACACCAGAAGACCTTTTAAAATAGAGCCCTGCGTCAGATCCAATCCCACTTTTTTGCCGCCAGCTTCCGGACTGCTGTTCATTTTAACAGTTACCATTTGCCAAAATGTACCCTGTCTTCCTCGTAAAGCTTCTTCTCATCTGATCTTTCTTCCGTCGGATACCCCAGGGCAATCACAGATAAAGGGATAACATTTCCCGGAAGCTGAAACAGTTTTATAATATTTTCTACACGGTTCATTTCCGGCCATGTTCCAAGCCACACCGAGCCAATCCCCATCTCCGTCGCCGCAAGTATGATGTTCTGCGTGGCAATAGAAGCGTCTACAATCCAGTAGTCTTTCGCCGGTGGAAAGCTGCGGGATAAATCACCGCACACTACAATTCCCATAGCTGCCTGCGGCAGCATCCTTGCCGGGCCTCCATTACACTGCGCGATCTTTTCAAGTGTTTCCTTATCATCTGCTATAAGGAAAGCCCAATCCCTTTTATTTGCGCAGGTTGGACCTGACATACCACATTCGAGCAGTTTGTGAAGCGTTTCGTCGTCAATTTTTTTATCTGTATATTTCCTTATACTCCGTCTTTTCAAAATTGTCTCAATCATCATTATAGTCCGCCTTTCTGCGAAAGGTACCGATAGGGTTATGAAACCCTTCCGATTCTTCCGCTTTCTTATTTCTGATTTTCCTGATATTATTTTCTCGTAAGACTGACTCACTACAGAACACGCGGAGGTGAGTGACGGGGCCATATAGCGGCGACCTCGCATTATATATGTGTTGGTCATCCGTTAAGGCATCAATGAATGGCGCATTCCCGTAGCCCGTAAACTTATCTCTTCCAAAGTCGACTCGATTTTGCCGGATGACCAGTCACTGTCTGTCTTATGATTATAAATTTCAGGAGGTATTTTTTCTATTGTTCAAAATTCTAAAGAAAAACTGCTGTGGTCTTGATGTCCACAAAACATGGATCTATGCCTGTATCGGTATCACCGATTCCAATGACCGTACAGAGTATAAGCAGGCTCGCTTCTCTTCCTTTACCAAAGGGCTGCAGGAGCTGTGTGACTGGCTTGCGAAATACCACTGTAAAGATGTCTGCATGGAATCTTCCGGTAAATACTGAACCCCTGTTTTCAATATCCTTGAGAAAAATAACTTATGGGTTACACTTTCTCACCCAAAATACACAAAACCTATGAAAGGTAATAAGACCGGCCGCAAAGACGCCAAATGGATCTGCGATTTGTATATGTGCGGCATGGTCAGGCCTTCCTTTATCCCGCCTGCTGATATCCGTCATCTCAGAGACCTGGTACGGTACCGGTTTAAGCTTACCTGTATGATTACAGGGGAGAAAAACCGTGCCCAAAGCTGTCTTACCGTATCAAATCTTAAACTTGATGATGTGTTCAGCGACGTATTCGGAAAATCTTCTCGTTCTATTACAGAACACATGTTTGCGCACTCTGGGGAACTTTTTGACGTCACACCTTTTATTGATAAACGCTGCAAAACTCCGGTTGTGGAGATCCAAGCCGCTGTTGATGGTGCTATCTCGCCTGAACAGGCTGTAAAACTTCGCCAATGCCTTACCCACATCGACGAATTGGAAAAGCACATAGAACAGGTGGAACAGGAAATCCTTCGTCTCTCTGAAAAATACTCTGCAGCGCTTGATCTGATACGAACCGTTCCTGGGTTTAACAAAAACCCAATGACGGCTATCCAGGTCCTCTCAGAGATTGGTGGTGATATGTCTGTCTTCCCCACAGCGAAACACCTTGTATCCTGGGCAGGATGCTGTCCACATAATGACCAGAGCAATAAGAAAATCAAATCAACTCGGATTTCCCGTGCCGGTTCTTATTTTAAACCAGTTCTGGTACAAGTTACAAATGGTTTGTTACGATCAGACAAACATCCAGAAATTACAGGCCGTTATCGCCGTATCAAAGCACGCCGTGGTCACAAGAAAGCCATCATCGCTATCTGCCGTATGCTCCTGACCGCTATCTGGCACATACTCACAGATTTAAAGCCTTATACCCCGGATGGTTATCTTGAACCACGCCCTGTGAGCAAAGAAAAAACTTTGACCACTTCACAGGCACTTAATCTGTTGCGACAAAGGGGATACACGATCAGCGATGATCCTGTAACAGCTTCCTGATTAGGTGTTGCGTCAATAATATCTTTATGAAGCCACCATAAGATGGCTTATTTGTGATATCCTTTAATATTTTTTCTATCCACTACCTTTTTGTTTCAAACTTAAATACCTCTTTTCTATTATAGATAAAGCCATTTGGTACAGATATTTACAGTTAACGACGTAAGTCGTTTTACTTTATTTTACTTTACTTTACAACACGAAACAAAATGGTTTGGTTTTACTTCTCTCAGCTGCTGCGGTTGATGGCACTCTTCGCTTGCGTATGGACAGCGCGCCGCAAACCGACAGCCGGGCTTAGGGTTAATCGGAGATGTAATTTCTCCCTTTAACTGTATCCTCTGCATCGGTTTTGTAATATCTGTCGATGGAATTGCCGATAAAAGCGCTTCTGTATAAGGATGCAGATGATTCTCAAAGAGCTCTTTTGTCGAGCTTTTTTCAACCAGCTGGCCCAGGTACATAACGCAAATGTTATCAGATATATAGCGAACAACAGACAGATCGTGTGTTACAAACATATAAGAAAGATTCATCTGTTGCTGAAGATCCAGCAACAAATTTAATACCTGTGCCTGAATGGAAACATCCAATGCCGAAACAGGCTCATCACAGATAACAAACTCAGGATTCAGCGCAAGCGCACGGGCAATACCGACACGCTGCCGGCGTCCTCCATCCAATTCGTGCGGATAAGCCTGTCTGAGCCTTTCCTCCACACCAACCAAGTCCATCAGTTCTTCCGTACGCTTTTTAATCTCGTCAGATTTGTATTTATGGCTGTATTTCAACGGCTCCATAATCGTAGTTTCGACACGTTTACGGGGATTCAGTGAGGAATACGGATCCTGAAATATAATTTGCATTTTTTCTCTGATTCTTTTTAAATCTTTTCCTTTTACATGAGTAATCTCTTCACCGTCCAGGAAAGTCGAACCGTCCGTTGCTTCCTGCAAACGGATAATCGTTCGTCCCAGCGTGGATTTTCCACAACCGGATTCACCGACAACACCCAGCGTCTCTCCGCGTCCTATTGTAAAAGAAACATCATCAACCGCATGATTTATACCGCTCGACACATGAAAATATTTTTTTAAATTTTTTACTTCAATCAGGTTCGACACTTTCCTACCTCCTCAAATCCGCTGCATCGGCAAAAATGTCCCGGCTCTATTTCTGTTAATTCAGGCATGGTTTCACCACAGGCTTCCGTATAATAAGGACAACGCGGTCCAAAAGAGCACCCCTGAGGCAGGTTCGTAGGATCAGGCGGCATTCCTTTAATCGGTGTCAGCCTGTCTGATTCCCCGTTCATACTGGGCAGCGAATCAAACAATCCGTGAGTATAGGGATGTTTTGCCCGAAGAAAAATATCCTCCCTGCTTCCATATTCCACAATCTGGCCACTGTAAATCACGGCCACATGATCACAGGTTTGCGCCACCACGCCAAGGTCATGGGTAATCAAAACCATGGACATCCCATAATCCTGCTTCAGCGTATTAATCAAATCGAGAATTTGTGCCTGTATTGTTACATCCAAAGCCGTTGTTGGTTCATCTGCCAATAACAGCTCCGGGTTGCAGGCCAAAGCCATGGCAATTACGACACGCTGTTTCATTCCTCCTGAAAATTCAAACGGATATTCATCGTATCTCCCCCTGGGAATACCGACCATCTCCAGCATTTCCTCGGCTTTTTCTTTTGATTCATTCTTTTTTAAATCACTGTGCTGGAGAATTCCTTCAGCTATCTGGTCGCCCACTGTCATCAACGGGTTAAGCGCTGTCATAGGATCCAGAAAAATCATCGCAATCTTCTCTCCACGGATTTTCAGCATCTCATTCTCTTTTAAAGCCAACAAATCCGTTCCTTCAAAAAAGATTTCTCCAGCTCTCAATTTTGAAGGCGGGTTCGGAAGAATTCCCAGTATCGCCCTTGCGATCGTTGTCTTTCCTGCGCCTGTCTCTCCTACTAACCCAAGCGTCTTGCCCTTTTCAAGATCAAAAGAAACTCCGTTAACTGCATGGACAATTTTTTTATCGGAAGTATAAATTACATCTAAATCACGTACGGACAGGATAGCATCCTTTTTTTCGCTCAAATTTCTCACCTCTTCTTTAATCTCTAAGCTTAGGATCCAGCGCATCGCGCAGACCATCACCCACAAGGTTTGCCGCAAGTACAGCAAGAGCAATTGCGATACCAGGGAAGATAATCAGATACGGGTAATTCAACATATGTGTTCTTGCCGACGATAACATCGCGCCCCATTCCGGCGTAGGCGGTTGCACTCCCAGGCCAATAT
>JAJQID010000271.1 GCA_021199405.1 Lachnospiraceae bacterium | reverse complement strand
CTCCGGCGCGGCCCAGTCGTCGCTGTCCATAAAGCCGATAAATTAGCCCCGGGCCAGCTTCAGTCCCGCGTTCTTTGCCCCGCCCTGGCGGTGATTCTCCTTAAGCGCCAAAACCCTGACCTTTTGGGGATATTCTCTCTCATACTGCTGCAGAATCCGAAGAGACTCGTCTGCAGAAGCATCATCCACCGCGATAATTTCATAATCCTCCAGCGTCTGATTTACCAGAGAATCCAGGCAATATTCCAGCTTCTGATCCGCCGCCATATTATAGACGGGCACGATAATACTGAGTTTCATGTTCCTTCTTTCTCTCAACTACAAATGCTCATTCTGCCTGTGTACCTCCGGCGTTTCGTACAGATCCATAAAATCTGCTCCCAGCCGGATTTTTTCTTTTGCAAAGGTAATGGCGTCGATCACCGTCAGCACCGCATAAACCCTTTCAAAGACTACATCCATGAAATTCAGCATCTCCATGGGCACTGTAGGGTCGATAATGATATACTCCCCGAAATACTTGTAATAATCCAGCTCATCCCTGGGATGCGGCTTAATATAAACCTGAGCGTCCTGACAGTATTTTTCAATAATATCCGAAAAAATTCTCCTGCGGGTTTCCAGATCGCACACCGGGTCTGTCAATATCAGAATTTTATTGTCGCTGTGCTCCCCGTGGCTCATCTTTTCCTTCAGTCCGTCCATGTCCCGCACAAAGGCATGAAGTAAAATATCCTTCTCCTGCCTGGTCAGTCTCTCCGTCAGATTTTTTCTGGGTACCTCCACATATTTGGGACAGGGACAGGGAAGCAGGGAAATATCGTTCACCTCCATGTCGATGCAATATTTTCCATATCCGTTCTGAATAAAGATCAGGTTCAGCCTGTTGGAAAAAAATGCCTTGATGCCAAAATGCCCCCTGTTGTCATACCTGGCTGTATCATAATGGGAAAGACAGTTTAAGCCGTCCTCCAGGGCATGATAGGGAATCCTGTTCTGATTCAGATAATACCCGATGGGATCGCTGTCACAGAAAACATAGATCTCATCGTATTTTTTGAAATCCACAGGCACGTAAGCAGCCTCGAGAGCCGCGTATTTTCTGGTAAAAATGATCCGATTCCACAAAGCCTTTACAAAATTGGCAGAAGGCGTCTTATATTTTGCAAGCTCCTCAAACTCCGTGTCCCGTTTTTCATCAAACTCGATCACCCTCCTGAAATATCCCACCTTCTCCAGGCGACCCTTCAAATCCTCGAAATTTGTGGACATTTTGCTGAGCATCATGTCCGCGTATCCCTGCTCCTCTTTGGGCAGAGCGAATTCCTTTAAAAAGGATACATAAACATGATAATAGGTATGGCAGATATAAATTCGCTTCTTCACTGTTTTCCCTTCTTCCAAAATGGACATGTCCGCTGACGCGGACATCACTATGAATAAAAGTCGATTGGGCAGCGGATAAACCTCTGTCATCCGCTGCCCATCCGGATTATCTTTATCTGCTGTACTCCACAGATTTCACCAGCAGATCACCGCCCTCTCCGGCACCCCTTCTGATACAGAAGGGACCGTTTTTGACGCCCACCCAGCGTCCGGGAACGGCCCTCACGGCGCCGGCCTGAATATAGGTGCTGCCGTCAGCGCTGTAGGAAAGACTGACCTCCTCCAGCGGGAAATCCTTCTCCCTGTCGTTCAGATTCTGCAGACCCACCCGCTTCACCTGATATCTGACGAAAATAATATTGCTGTCAAGCTTCCCAATCTCCGCGACGGTTTCTTCCGTATTTTCGCAGACAACAGAGCCGTACTTCTGCTTTCCCGTCACAAACCTGACCTGAAATCCATCAGCACACCTGGCAAGCACAAGCGCTCCATATTCCATGCCCATGGAAATCACACCGGCCTCATCCCCTGTTTTCAGCTCGCCAAGATCCATTTCCGTCACGCAGGTAAACTCCGGCGCCGGCCACTTCTGCAGCAGCAGATTGGGAATATCTCCATAAGGGCAGTTCTCCTCAGCTGGCACCGCGTTCAGCCGCAGGCCATTCCTGATCAGCGCATACCAGTCTCCGGTCACATTGGCGTTCCACTGCCACTGAAGTCCCAGCTCCTTCCCTGAAAAATCATCGGAGGTAACGGGTTCACAGACCGGCCATTCCACCTTCCCCACATTAGGCTTTCTGTATACATCCACCGGCTGACCGTAATCCTTTCCCTCCACCGGCTCGCCGATGATGGGCCAGTCCTCCTTCCAGCACATGGGCTGCAAATGAGTAATTCTGCCCGCCGCATATACGTCCTGAAAATGCAAAAACCAGTCCTCCCCGGTAACCGTATCCACCCAGGCGCCCTGGTGAGGCCCGTTGACCTGGCTCTTTTCCTGACGCATCACTACCTTATACTCATAAGGTCCGAAAATATCCCTGGAGCGGAGTACAGTCTGCCACCCGGTTTTCACACCGCCTGCCGGAGCAAAAATATAATACCAGCCGTTCCTCTTATAAAGCTTGGGTCCCTCGATGGTAGTCTGATCATTCTCATTGCCGTCAAAGACCTTTACCTCAGGGCCGATCAGTCCGGAGCAGTCTGGCTTCATCTCCACCATATGAAGCACACTTTTGTAGCCAATGCGGCTTTTCGCCACTCCGGCCATCATATAAGCCCTGCCGTCCTCATCCCAGAAGGGGCAGGGATCGATCCAGCCCGCCACCGGGCGGATATTGAAGGGCTCACTCCATTCACCGAGGGGATCCCTGGTCTGAGTCACATAGATTCCTTCATCCGGCATGGGGAAAAATACATAATAAGTACCCTCATGATACCGAATCGCCGGAGCCCACACTCCGCAGCCATGCACAGGCTTCTGATACCTGTCTGTGGGAACATCCTGAATCAGATAATTGACCACCCTCCAGTTGACCAGATCCTTTGAATGCAGAAGCGGCAGTCCCGGTGTATTGGTAAAGCTGGAGGATATCATGAAATAATCCTCCCCCACTCGAATAGCGTCCGGGTCCGAATAATCGGCATAGAGGATCGGGTTCTGATAGGTTCCGTTTCCAAGATCCCCGCTCCAGATTTTTTGATTCAGCATGTGTCAGTCCTCCTGTGGTAAAATTTTCATTTACAGCGGCTCAGATTTCTGAAAGGGGATTCTGTTTATGTTCATCCCCAAACAGCGCCTCCAGCCGTTCTTTCTCCATATTCTCCCCGATCACAATGATAATCTCCTGTCCGGACGGGATAGGCTTTAAAGAGAAATCCTCCCGGGTAGCGTTGCATTCCAGCCACCCCTCCCCTTCACGGACAAAGCCCTTGATGCGCTCCACATTTCCGTAGACCGGATTTTCCAGGGCCTCCTTTGCCTTTTCCGCAAGGCTCTTCCCGTTCAAAGGCCGATTCATGAAATAAAGGGTCTGAAACTCCTGATCCTGATCAAACCAGTATTTTTCAAAGCTGGCATGGCAAACACCGCTGTCTGCGATGCGCTCCATATCCCCGTCTGTCAGCAGGTCCCAGCTTTTGCACAAAAGCGCCCCCTCTATTTCCCGGCCGCACCTGACTTTCCGCAGCGCTCTTTTCAGGTGATCAATGGAAGCCAGAAGTCGCTCATTGGACACCATCTGGCACTTGCTGAAAAGAATATAGCCCGCGCCCGCCGCCTGCGCAGCCAGCAGATATTCCCCGGCAGCCGAAAGGTTCTCCGGCAGTCCCGCGTCCACCACCGTAATCACACTGCCGATCTCGTACCACTGATCCAGCGGCTCCTCCCGCAGTACGTCAAAAAACTCATCCACGTCAAAAATCCCGGAGGGCTCCACCAGCACTCTGTCAAAGCCCCGCATTCCCATGGTGATCAGCTTCGTCTTAAAGCGCCGCTGATGGCAGTCCCTGTCACAGCCGCCCGCCACCATCTCCAGATCACAGTTATCATTCAGCTCCTCCTGCATCAACATCATATCCACATTCACCGCACCGAAATCATTTTCCAGAATACAGATATGCTGCCCTTTTCTGACCAGGTACTCCGCGTATTTTTTGATAAAGGTTGTTTTACCGGCTCCCAAAAAACCGGTAATCAGGTCGATTTTGATCATGCTGATTGCTCCGTGCATTATTTCCGCTGCTGTTCACAGCCATTTCCGGCCTTTATATCTTCTTAATCCGCTCGATGGCTTCCACCGTATTCTCATAGCTTCCAAAGGCAGTCATGCGGAAATAGGTCTCTCCACTGGGTCCAAAGCCTGAGCCCGGCGTACCTGCTACGGAGGCCTTCTCCAGCAGATAATCAAAGAACTCCCAGCTGGACATGCCGTTCGGCGTTTTCACCCAGATATAGGGAGCGTTGACACCGCCGGAAACCGTATAACCGGCATCCTTTAAGCCCTCGTAAATGACTCTGGCGTTATTCATATAATATCCCACCTGCGCCTTTAACTGCTCCTGCCCTTCCTCACTATAGACAGCGGCGCCGGCCTTCTGGACGATATAGGGAGCCCCGTTAAACTTGGTGCCATGGCGGCGCGCCCAGAGACCATGCAAAGCTACGCCCTCCACCTTCAGATCCTTCGGCACCACGGTGTAGCCCAGTCGCACACCGGTAAAGCCCGCGTTCTTGGAAAAAGAATGGAACTCAATGGCACAGGTTCTGGCGCCCTCACATTCGTATATGCTGTGAGGCTTGTCCTCCTCGGAAATATAAGCCTCGTAGGCTGCGTCGTATAAAATCACCGCGCCCACCTTATTTGCGTAATCCACCCACCGCTGAAGATCCTCTTTGGAAATCATGGCGCCGGTAGGATTGTTGGGGAAGCACAGATAAATCAGGTCCGGAGTTTCCTTCGGCAGCTCCGGAGAGAACTGATTTTCCATGGTGCAGGGCATATAGATGACATCGCTCCAGATCCCGGTGGCTGCATCGTAGGTGCCTGTCCTGCCCGCCATCACGTTGCTGTCCACATACACCGGGTACACCGGGTCGCAGACCGCGATCTTATTATCCACAGCAAAAATCTCCTGAATGTTGGCGCAGTCGCTCTTGGCGCCGTCAGACACGAAAATCTCATCCGCCGTGATATCACAGCCCCGTCTCTGATAATCCCACTCCGCGATTTTGCTGCGCAGAAACTCATAGCCAAGATCCGGAGCGTATCCCCTGAAGGTCTCCGCGTGAGCCATCTCGTCCACCGCGCCATGCATGGCGTCGATAATCACCGGAGCCAGCGGCTGTGTCACATCTCCGATGCTTAAGCGTATAACTTTTTTGTCCGGGTTGGCCTGAGAGTAGGCGGCAATTTTTTTCGCCACCGTAGAAAACAGGTAGCTGCCCGGGAGTTTCAGATAATTTGCGTTTACTTTTGCCATAGGGGTCTCCTTTTTACTTATAGCAGTTTCCTTTACATACTGTAACGGATAGTGAAAAAATTTGCAATAGTTAGATTTCCAGAACTCCTTCGAATACTGTCTCGGCGGGGCCAGTCATGTATACTTTGTCAGCGTTCTGATCGTAATTTATTTTAATCTCACCGCCCCGGACCTTCACCGTGATTTCCGGCCGGGTCAGGTTGTTCAGCACACAGGCTACTGCCGTGGCGCAGCAGCCGGTACCGCAGGCCAGAGTCTCCCCTGTGCCTCTCTCCCACACCCGCATCTGCACGGTATGTTCGTCGATGACTTTTACAAATTCCGTGTTGATCCGATTGGGAAAGGCTTCATGATTTTCAAAATACGGGCCGATTTTCTCCAGATCCAGGCTGTCCACATCCTCCACAAAAATCACCGCGTGCGGATTCCCCATGGAAACGCAGGTTGCCCGATATTCCTTTTCCAACACTGTCAGAGGCATATCGGTCACCGGCATTTTGTCATACCGCACCGGAATCTGCTCCGGCGTAAGAACCGGGGCACCCATGTCCACGCCAACCTCTCTGACCTTCCCGTCCGCTACAATCAGCGTCAGACTTTTCATCTGCCCCGCGCTCTCGATCAGCAGATGAATCCTGTCCGTCAGTCGTTTGTCATACACATATTTTGCCACGCAGCGGATCCCATTGCCGCACATCTCCGCCCGGGTTCCGTCCGCATTCCACATCTCCATCTCAAAGTCCGCCCGCTGTGACGGATTGATAAAAATCACCCCGTCCGAGCCCACCCCAAAATGCCGGTCGCTGACCCGCCTTACAAACTCCGGCTTGTCCTGTGTCGGTATCAAAAACCTGCTGCCATCTATATACACATAATCATTCCCACAGCCATGCATTTTCGTAAATTCAACCCGCATCCTCTGTCACCTGCTTTCTCCTCTTAAACTCAGTTTACATAATTCCTTACATTCTATTACGCACTTCCCCATAAGTCAGTCATCGTTTCTACTGCATACTCACCCTGAAATTCCATCCTGCCTTTTATTCTCCGCATCTTCTAAACACATTTTGCTTTTTCCCACTCGCCCCATAAAATTCACCCAGCCATCCGCCCGTCCCGAAATCACCTGCTTCAAAGCAGGCACCATGGAATGTCAAATAAAAATAAGGCGATTTTAGCCAGAATGGCATGAGCCGTTTTTTATTTGCCATTCCATAGTGCCGGAAACCTGACACTATTCTTTCGGTGCGAACATGGCAATCACCATATACGCCGCCTCCACCAGATTCGTCCCGCTGTCCATACTGGTCTTCTGCAGATACCGGTGAGCCTCCGCCTCCGAGTATCCGCGGCGAAGGGACAGCAGCTCCTTGGCACGCTCGATTGCCTCCATCTCCTCCCGGGTTCGCTCTCTGGGCTTCCCCCGTCTGGCTCTGCGTCCTGCCTCCACCCGGTCTGTCAGCTCCCTCACCCGGTCCACCAGCTCCTGCACCTTCAGGGGCATGGTCACAGTCTCCACATCCTCCCTCAGGTTCATGCCGGTAAACTTTCCGGAAGCCACCAGAAGCATTTCAAACTCCTTCGGCAGCTCCTCCCTCAGCTGATCATAGACCATATCCGGCAGCTTATAACCTGAGACCACTACTCCGTCCCTGGTTTCCTCGGCGTACCCGAGCGCCTGAGAAGCCGTGGAACAGGCCATCACCGAATCAAATCCGCTCCGCACCAATATGTTTCTGATATTTTTCCCTTCGTCAAGCCGGGGAAAAACCACAATAATATTGGTCATATTATTCTCCTGCCCTGTTTCTCAATATTTCAGATACTCGCTCAACTCCCACTGAGAAACCTGACAGTTGTAGTCATGCCACTCCTTTTCCTTCGCTTCCATATATTTATGAAATACATGCTCCCCCAGTGTCGCCTTCAGAAGTTCATCCTTTTTCAGCTCCTCCAGCGCTTCCTTTAAGGTCCCGGGCAGCACGTCGATTCCTTTGGCAGCCCTTTCCTCATCGGTCAGCTGGAATACATTCCCGTTAAAGCACGCCGGCGGCTCAATCTGATTGCGAATGCCGTCCAGTCCCGCCGCTAGGCATACCGCCAGAGCCAGATAAGGGTTGGCACTTGGGTCCGGGCAGCGCAGCTCCACACGGGTTCCCTCCCCGTTGCTCATCGGAATGCGGATCAGCTGAGACCGGTTTCTGGTGCCCCAGGTCAGATAAATGGGAGCTTCATAGCCTGGCACCAGCCTCTTGTAGGAATTGACCAGCGGATTGGTAACAGCGCACATTCCCTTTATGTGCTTCAAAATTCCGCCCATGAAATAATATGCCTCCCGGCTCAATCCATTCTCATCATTTTCATCATGAAAAATATTCCTGTCATTCTGATGCAGGGACATATTGATGTGCATGCCGGATCCGTTGACGCCGGCGTTAGGCTTGGGCATAAAGGAGGCATACAGCCCGTGCCTGCGGGCAATGGTCTTCACTGCCAGCTTGAAAGTCATGATATCGTCCGCCGTCTCCAGAACCTCCGCATATTCAAAATCAATCTCGTGCTGGGCGGGAGCCGCCTCGTGATGGGAGGCCTCAATACCAAAGCCCATTTCCTCCAGATTTAAAATAATCTCCCGGCGGGCATTCTCCCCCAGGTCATTAGGACCCATATCAAAATATCCGGCCATCTCTTTGGTAGTCACCGTAGGCTGAGCGTTTTCATCCGTATCAAAAAGAAAGAATTCCAGCTCCGGCCCCACCTTAAACTCGTAGCCCATCTCCCTCGCTTCCTGCACTGTTTTTTTCAGAATATAGCGAGGATCCCCCTCAAAGGGCTTCCTGTCCGCGGTGTAGACGTCGCAGATCATGCGGGCCACCTTGCCGTTCTGGGGCCGCCAGGGGAACACCTGAAAGCTGTTCAGATCTGGGTACAGCAGCATATCCGATTCCTCCACCCGCACAAAGCCCTCGATGGAGGAGCCATCAAACATGCACTTATTGTCCAACGCCTTCTCCAGCTGGCTTGCCGTGATGGCCACATTCTTCAGATTGCCGAAAAGATCCGCAAACTGCAGGCGAATGAACTCCACCCCTTCCTCCTCCACCATATTCAGAATGTCCTGTTTCGTATATTCCTTCATTTCCGGTATTCCTTTCTTTCCCGCAAAAATTTGATGAACGCAGACCAGACCCGGCAAACTCCGGTTCTGGCTCCATCAAACAAAGTGGGGCCCGCGCCGGCCCCATCGCACTGGTTTTATTTTGCCCCATGATGAAAAAAATGTCAACCATTAGTTACTATTCGAATAGTAATCGAATGTTACTATTCACAGCCGCTTCCCCGCACATGCGCAATCCCGCCCCTTACGGGGCTAAGATTGCTTATGTGGGGGGAAGTGACTGATTCACAGTCAACTTGAAATGTATCATCTGTCTCTTACAAGCACACCCGAAGGGCGCACCTCGTGTGAGCTTGACGAGCCCGATGATACATTTCAAGTCGGCTGCGAATAGTAACTAATGGTTGACATATTTTCCCTCTCCCCGGCATAAAGTAATGGTAAAGCAGCCGCAAAGAAGAACAGGGAAATCTTCATGAATAAAAGAACCAGAATCGTAGTGTTACATATGAAAGAGGTGATCTATACCGGAATTTTTATTTTTCTCGGTATCGTTCTGATTGTGCTGCTTGCCATGATGTTCTGGCCGGGCAGAGAGATGAGCACAGATGACTCATCATCAGAACAGGAGCAAACAGAAACTGCAGAGGAGCCCACGGAGGAAGCAGCCGCGTATCTGCCTGGCATCTACACCGCCTCTCTGGAGCTTAACGGCAGCACCATGGAAATGCAGATCATTATGGAAAGCGACGGAATATCCAACGTCTCCTTCACCTACATGGACGACGCCATCCAGACCATGTACCCGCTGTTTGAACCAGTGCTGGAGAGCATCGCATCTCAGCTGCAGGAAGGCGTCGCCCTGGAAGATGTCACTTACGAGGACAGCCAGAAATACACCGCCACAGTGCTGATCGAGGCTCTGGAGGAGGTACTGGAAAGCGCCAGACGATAATCTTTTATCGTCTGGCAGCCATCTCCGTAATATCTCAGAGCTATACTTTCTTATGGAATACCCAACATAACGAAAAAACCGGGGGATAAACAAACCGTCTTTCCCCCAGTTTCCGTCAACAGGTATATTTTTTTCTTGACAAAATATTATTCTGCGGCTATCATATCCTGTAAGAGAAACGAAGTTTACAACCGTACAGCTAATGCTCATGCGGCTTGCTCGTTTCTTTTTTTGTCCTTACAAAATCATATAAAAAAAGTCTGCCATTACCATCACATCTTACAAGCATTCTTGAGGTAAAGATATTATATCTTTCCAGATTTCCACCCTCGTTGTAAACAGGTAATCCAAAACGAACCGTATACCGATACCAGCCTGATTTCGCCTTTGTACCATGTTTCCCGGAAAAATCCGGATATTCCATCTTGTCAGAAGCAATTTGGACAAGTTCGCCAATGGCCGATACCATGTTAGCCTTTGCTTTTATGTTTGCTCCTTTTAACCCCTTCGTATCATTTGAATGACTGAATTCATCCGGAAAATCAGAACCAACGTAAACCTTTTCAGCTATCTTTGTAATTTCGAAGAATTCCCCAATATATTCTTTCAGATATTCTTCTGCTTTTTTCCAGTCAATCCTTCTGCGGGATTGAAAACGTATATCATTGATAATCACAATTTTTCTTCCGTCCAGATCTGTAATAATACTTACATTCTTGTCCATATTGAACACTCCTTTCAACGTGTCAAACGGCTATCTCGACGATAAATGTAATATTATCACATAATCTGACAGTTTACCACTGTTTATATATCATACTCCCAAGCTCTCCAACTCCTTCAACCAGATTGCCGCGCTGGCGTCGGAGGGCATGCGCAGATCTCCTCTGGGGGAGAGCGCCACTGACCCCACCTTGGGACCGTCGGGCAGGCAGCTTCTCTTGAAATGCTGGGCGAAGAAGCGCTTATAAAAGACCTTCAGCCATTTTAAAATCACCTCTTTATCATAGCTGCCCTCAAAGGAAAGGCAGGCCATACGGTAAATTTTGGAGGGGGAGCAGCCATAACGCAGCATATAATACAGGAAAAAATCATGCAGCTCGTAGGGACCCACCAGATCCTCGGTTTTCTGGGAGATGGCTCCCTCCACGGGAGGCAGAAGCTCCGGGCTCACCGGGGTATCCAGCACATCCTCCAGCACAGATTTCAGCCGCTCCACACCGCACGTATCCGCGTAATATTTCACCAGATGGCGGACCAGCGTCTTCGGAACGCCGGCGTTGACGCCGTACATGGACATATGGTCACCGTTGTAGGTGGCCCAGCCCAGCGCCAGCTCGGACATGTCGCCGGTGCCGATAACCATTCCGTTATCCCGATTGGCGATATCCATGAGAATCTGAGTCCGCTCTCTGGCCTGCCCATTCTCATAAGTCACGTTATGATTATCCATATCCTGCCCGATATCCTTAAAATGCAGGGTCACGGATTCCTTAATGTCAATCTCCTCCAGTCTGGCTCCCAGAACCCCTGCCAGCGTACAGGCATTTTGATAGGTTCTGTCGGTAGTGCCAAAACAGGGCATGGTCACACAGCGGATTCCCGCTCTGTCCAGTCCCAGCAGGTCAAAGGCCTTCACCGTCACCAGCAGCGCCAGTGTGGAATCCAGGCCTCCGCTTAATCCGATGACCGCTCTCCCGCAGCCTGTATGCTCCAGACGCTTTTTCAACCCATGAGCCTGAATGGACAGAATCTCCTCGCACCTCTCCTGCCGGTCTCTGTCATCCTCCGGCACAAAGGGGGTTCTGGAAAAAACACGTTCCAGCCTTACCTCCTGCTCCTTCAGCGAAAAAGGCACATGCAGATACATGGCATTATTTTCCTGATCCTGGAAAGCAAACAGCTTCCTCCTGTCATGGTTCAGCCGCTGAATATCCAGATCCGCAAAAATCGTCTGCGCCCCGAACCGCTTTGACTGTGTCAGAACCGTTCCATTCTCACAGATAATATTGTGGCCGCCAAAGACCAGATCCTGGGTGGACTCTCCCTCCCCGGCGCTGCAATAAATATAACCTGCCACCAGTCTGGCGGAGGTGGAAGCAACCAGATTTCGCCGATATGCCGCCTTTCCCACCGTCTCATTGGAGGCAGACAGATTGACGATCAGATTGGCTCCGGTCTTCGCGTGGCGCTGGGACGGAGAAATGGGCACCCACAGATCCTCACAGAGCTCACAGGCCACCTGAAGACCGGGCATATTTTCACATGAAAAAATCAGATTACAGCCAAAGGGCACCTGGCTGCCCTCAAAGCTGACATACTCCGGCGTCTCGTTTCCGGAGGCAAAATTCCTGCCCTCGTAAAATTCCGCGTACATGGGCAGATTGCGCTTGGGCACCAGCCCCAGAAGCTTTCCGTCGCTGACCGCCGCCGCCACATTGTAAAGCCTGCCCTCCTTCTCAAAGGGAAGCCCGATAAAAAACAGGGCTCTGCTGCCCCCGGTGGCCGCAATAAACTCCCGCAGACCCTTTAAAGCGCCCTGCAGCAGCGTCTCCTGTTCAAATAAATCCTGACAGGTATAACCGGTGATGCACAGCTCCGGCAGCACAATGATGCCTGCTCCCTTCCGGTACGCCTCCAGAGCCTCCACAATGCTGTTTAAGGTATTATAATCAGTGTCCGCCACCCTGATTTTCGGTGTCACCGCCGCCACCTTGATAAATCCGTCTTTCATATTTTATTTCCATTCCCGGTACCGGTTATTTTATAAAGAACGGCACCTTATTTCTTTGTCAAATAATTCCAGTCTCTTTGTCATTTTCAATTACCAAACTGTAAGGCCCTGTAGATGATTGCGAAACAGTTTCTGTGTTCCCACGCAACCCTTTGCTTAGTCACCTCACCTGCCTCAACAGCTTCCTCAATTCCTCTGCAGTATATTCATACCCCGTATTGCAGAAATGACACTTGATCTCCACCGGCTCGCCCTCGTCGATCATGCTCTGCAATTCCTTCCGCCCCACGGAAATCAGCACCTTATCCGTTTTCCGGCGGGAGCAGTCGCAGGCAAAGGACGCCGGAATGGTATCCGTAAATTCCACATCCAGACCCTCCAGCACATACCGCAGAAGCTCCTCCGGTGACATTCCCTGACTTAAAAGCGCCGTCACAGAGGTAACCCTCTGCACATTCTGTTCCAGTCTGCTGATGATCTCCTCCGATGCAAAGGGCATCAGCTGAACAATGAAGCCCCCGGCCTGCGCCACAGTATAATCCCTGTCCACCAGCACCCCCAGACCGACGCTGGAGGGTATCTGCTCAGAAGCCGCGAAATAATAAGTCAGATCCTCGCCGATTTCCCCGCTGATCAGCTCAATCTGTCCATTATAAGGCTCCTTCATTCCCAGATCCTTGATTACATTCAGTATGCCCTTGCCCACAGCTGCGGATACATCCAGCTTGCCTTTCGCATTTAAAGGCAGATTCACATACGGATTTCCCGCGTAGCCCTTCACATGCCCCTGAGAATCCGCCGTCACGGTAAGCCCCTGTATCGGCCCATCCGCCTGAATCTGCAGAGTCAGAATATCCTTCTCCCCTTTCATGGAAACGCCCATCATCAATGCGCCGCTCATCAGCCGTCCCAGCGCCGCCGTGGCCACAGGTGTAGTCTCATGGCGCTTTCTGGCCTCCTCCACCGCCTCCCTCGTGGTACAGGCAAAGGCTCTGATCTGCGCATTGGCCGCTGTGGCCCTCACAATATAATCTGTCATAAAATTTCCTTCTTTCCCTTCTCCCTCGCCGCCACAAAAATCCGCTCCGAGATTTCAGTCACTTCTCCACCGGTATCCCCGTCGATGGCCTCAATAAATTCCAGTCCCGCCGCCTTCAGGAACCCCTTCATCTCCTCCAGCGTGTAGCCTCGCTGCACATGGGTCTCGTCAAAGCGACGGTACAGATCGTCCTCCTGCTGCTGATAGATCGTCAGGTCATATTCATTGGTATGGGTTTGAGGATGATAATAATTATCCCAGATAAAGCTGCAGTCCTCCCGGCTCTCCGCAATCACTGAATCCCCGATCTGTTCATATTTATATACCGTGTTAAAATCAAATAAAAACAGCCCCTTCGGGAATAAAAACATGTTGACCTGCCGAAAACACTGTACGACGTCCTCATCCTCCAGAAGATAATTGACAGAATCGCAGACAGAATAAATGGTGCCGACGGTGCTGTACATGTCAAGCTCCCGCATGTCCTGACAGAAATACATGATATCCAGCCCGGCAGCTTCTTTTTTTTCCAGCGCCAGAAGCAGCATCTCGCAGGACAGATCAACGCCGATCATATCATAACCCCGTCTGGCCATCAGCTCCGTCAGCGTCCCGGTGCCGCAGCCCAGGTCCAGCACCAGATTCTTTTCACTCTCCAGCGCCTCCTTCAGAGTCTGCCCATCATCCGCGGTCTTTATCTGCTTCTCCGGGCTGTTTTCCTCATCCCCGGCTTTTGGCTTTTCCTCAGCGATTTTTTCACCATTCCCGGATTCAGCCTTTTTCTCCGGGCTGTCCCCGTTCAGTCTCCCGGGAACCGGTCTGGAAACGCCGTACTTCTCAATATACTCCACAATACGCTGACACCACTCCCCGTAAGGAGTGGCGTCCATCAACTCATCATATACTCCCGCAAAGCCCGTATAGCTTTCCATGGTTTTCTCCATTCATTTCTTCCCGGACAGTCAGACACCGATTTTACCCGAACAGTCCGCTGATCGCTCCGAATACGCCCATGCTGCCCACACTCATAATCACGCCTGCCAGCAGGACTCCAAGCATCACCGCCACCACGCTGGACTTAAAGTCCATATCCAGAAGGCTGGCCGCCAGCGTTCCCGTCCAGGCGCCCGTGCCCGGCAGCGGAATACCCACAAACAAAAGCAGTGCCACAAATAAACTGCGGCCCACCTTCTCCTGCAGCTTCACGCCGCCCTTATGTCCCTTTTCCAGACAGAAGGTGAAAAACTTGCCGATGACCGGCTTATCCGCTCCCCATTCCAGCACCCTTCTGGCGAAAAAGAAAATAATCGGAACCGGGATCATATTGCCGACAATACAGACAACATAGCTGGGAAGCAGAGGCAGCCCCATTCCCACCGCTACCGGGATCGCGCCTCTCAGCTCAATCAGAGGCACCATGGAAATCACAAAAATAATCAGATACTGTTTTAACATAATCTCTCCTGCTTTTTTATTATAGAAAAACCGTCTGCGGTTTCATGGCATACACATGCCCTCCCTTTACCACAGCAGTCTTTTCCTTCTCATACATCAGTGTTTTCAGTCAGAATATCCTGCAATGCCCTTAACAACATCTCCATCTGCTCCGGCGTTCCCACCGTAATCCGCAGATAATTGTCAATGCGCGGCTTTTTAAAATACCGGACATAAATATTCCTCTCCCGCAGCGCCTCAAAAATCCGCTCCGCGCTCACCCTTTCATGGGCGGCAAAAATAAAGTTGGCGCAGGAATCCGGGAAGGAAAAGCCCAGCGCCGCCAGCTCCCCTTTGGTTTTCTCTCTGGTTTCCACAATTTTGGCCGTGATCTCCTGAAAATAAGTCTCGTCCTCCACCGCAGCTCTGCCCACGGCCAGACTCATGCGGCTCATTGTATAGGAGTTAAAGGAAAATTTCACATCATTCAGATAGCGGATCAGCTTCCGGGAGCCGATGGCAAAGCCAATTCTCGCCCCCGCCATGGCTCTGGACTTGGAAAAGGTCTGCACCACCAGCAGATTTTCGTATCTTTCCACCAAGGGCAGAACACTTTTTCCGCCGAAATCTATATAGGCCTCGTCGATGATCACCACACTGTCCGGGTTGGCCGAGATAATCCTTTCCAGATTTTCCACCGTTTCCAGCAGGCCCGTAGGTGCGTTGGGGTTTGGAATCACAATGCCTCCATTGGGCTGTATGTAATCCTCGATATTGATGGAAAAATCATCCCGCAACGGGCAGGTCTGATATGGGATCCGAAATAATTCTGCCCACACATCATAAAAGGAGTAAGTGATGTCCGGGAAAAGAACCGGCTTTTTACCGTTAAAAAACGTAAGAAAGGCCATGGCCAGCACATCATCGCTGCCCACTCCCACAAACACCTGTGCCGGATCCACTCCGTATCTGTCCGCCAGTGCGTTGATCAGCTCCGCAGCTGTCGGATCCGAATACAGCCGCAGCTGTCCCGCATCCATTTCCTTTAACACTTCCTCCACCTTCGGAGAAGGCGGATAGGGGCACTCATTGGTATTTAACTTGATCATACCCGGCCGATTGGGCTGCTCCCCCGGGACATAGGGAACCACCCTTCTGATATTATGCTCAAAGCTCATCCTTTACCATTCCTTAAAAGAAAGATTTAAATCCGTGCTGCTGTCTATGCCTGCCACTGTACCGTTGTGAGTGTACTGCCAGACAGAAAATTCATATGGGAAACAGAGAATCTCGTCATAAAACGCGATCCAGCGGTCATACTGTGCTATCTGCTCAATATCCAGCAGCAGTGTGAAGGTCTCCGTATTTCCATAAATCATGGGAGTATAACCGGCCTCCACAATCCGCTCACAGAAAGCAAGACAAATCTGAGTGCGCTCCTCCTTTGTCAGAGCATCCGCTCTGGCGCCCTCCTCGCCAACCTTTTCAATGTCTATTACAATGGGATAAGTGATGCTGTCATACCGACCCAAGGCCTCCAGCACAAAATCCGCCTCCTCGACGGCTTCCTCCACAGTGATTGCCTGACTGTAAAAATAGACGCCCACCGCGATTCCCTGGGCCAGTGCACCCTCCACATTGGTCTCGTAGGCGTCATCCTCCACCAGAGCGCCGCTGCCGTAGCCCCGGATGCCCACACGGATAAAAGCATATTCCACACCGTCCGCGGCTACCTGCTCCCAGTCAATCTCCTCCTGGAATCTGGACACATCGATGCCCTTATGGGAGGTCACCTCCCCATTCTCCACATACTGAAACTCGCCGCTCTCCAGCACCTGCAGATTGTCCTGTAAGAAAGTGCTCTTCTCCACATTCTCCGAAACAGGCACAAAAACAATCTCTCCATCCGTGGCTACCAGAATCTCATCGGTATCCGCGTACACCTGACGCAGCGCGCCGGTGGCATTGTAGCCCGCCTCGATTTTTTCCTTTATTTCATCCAGAAGCTCCTGACGGCCCTCTGCCTTCGCTGCCAGAATATCCTCGTATGTATAGACGTCTGCTACCCCTGCTTCCGTCTCCACTGTCTCTTCCTCTTTGCTTTGCTCCTCCACCCAGGACAGACAGGTCAGGCCCGCACACACGACGATCACCAGCACGATGACCACCGACACGATCATCAGAAGACCGTTTTTCGTTGTTTTATTCACTTTGTAGCCCTCCCCTGAAAATTTTCTATATTATATGATTATACAAAAGCAATTCCGGCAGGTCAAGTCCAAACCGTTCCTTTGGAAAATACTTTAAAAAACCTTAAGAAAATTTCGACAGCCATTTTCTTCAAAGCCGTTGCGATATTTTCCGAAAAAAGTTATAATCTGACCGTGTGAAAGCCCGTCTGTCTGCCGACGGCGTTTTCATCGTAAATCTTATGAAATGAGGAGAAATACATCATGGATAATTTTCACGGAGCCGCAGAAGGAATTGAGATCAATGTTCAATCCGCTCAGGTAAAGGCCGGTCTTTCCCTGCGCAGGATGATTGTGCTGGGAATTCTGGCCGGCGCTTTCATCGCTTTGGGAGGCGCGGCCAGCAGCACGGCTGCCTTTGGCATAGATAATACGGGAATTCAGCGGCTTGTCACCGGCGTTGTCTTTCCTGTGGGACTGATGATGACCGTGTTCTCCGGAGCGGAGCTTTTTACAGGCAACTGCCTGATCGAGATTGCGGTCCTGGAGAAAAAAATCAACGCAAAGCAGCTGATCCGCAACCTGGCAGTGGTTTATTTCAGCAATCTTCTGGGAGCCCTGCTGATCGATGTGCTGATATTTTTCAGCGGAAATCTGGATCTGGGAAACGGACTGCTGGGCGCCTACGCCATTAAAATCGCCATCTCCAAGGTTTCCATCGCGCCCGTGAAGGCGCTGACCTCCGGAATTCTCTGCAACGTGCTGGTCTGTGTGGCCATTCTGATGGCGGCCTCCGCCACAGACGCCATCGGCAAGCTGTTTTCCGCCTTTTTCCCGATTTTTGCCTTTGTGATCTGCGGCTTTGAGCACTGTGTGGCCAATATGTTTTATATTCCCATCGGCATTTTGGCGGCCACAAACCCCTATTATGTAACGCTGGCAGAAAATTACAGCCTGTCCGCTGAACAGATTGAAAG
>JAJQID010000240.1 GCA_021199405.1 Lachnospiraceae bacterium | reverse complement strand
ATGGAATACCTGGCAGGGGAATCCAAATTTGCTGTGGGAAGCTATGAGACGGACGAGGATGGGAACACTGTAAAGGATTCCAACGGGGATGAAATTTTCCTTGTGGGTCAGGGTTATACCAAAACGGAAGTTTTGCAGATCGTCACTGTCCGCTACGCCATGAGCCTGACAGCTTATCAGATCTACCTGGGCACAACAGTAGCCACCGATGTGAGCGAGGCTACTGTGGCCGTAATCATGGAAAATATTGATCAGCTCCAGGGAGTATCCATTGAGGAGGATACGGTACGAAGATATACCTACGGAGAATATTTTTCTCAGATTCTCGGATATACGGGCAAAATCAGCAGCACAGAGCTGGAGGAATTAAACGCGGAGCTTGCCGCCGATGGCGAGGAGGAAAAATATACCTCCAGCGATGTGGTGGGCAAGTCCGGCATTGAGGAATACATGGAGCTGGAGCTTCAGGGTGAAAAGGGGTATGAGACGGTTTACGTGGATACGGTGGGCCGGGTACTGGCTACGGAAGATACCGTGTCTCCCACTGCCGGAAATGATGTTTATTTGTCGATTGATTCTGAACTTCAGATTGCATGTTACGACATATTGGAACAAAGCATTGCTGGTATACTCGTATCAAAGATACAGAATGTCAAAACCTATACCATGGGAGAGAATGAGGACAGCTCCGATATCATTATTCCGATTTATGATGTGTACAACGCGCTGTTCTCCAACAGTGTGATCAGTCTCTCCCACATGGCGCAGGAGGACGCCGGAGAGGTGGAGCAGGAGGTGTATGCGGCCTATCTGTCCTTTAAGGAGGAAAGATATGAGTATCTGTACGAGGAAATGATGTCCGGACGCACCGCCTACAACAAATTGAGCACAGAATACCAGGCTTACGAGGAGCAGCTGATTGAAATTCTGAAGTCCTACGGCGTCATTGACATGGATCTGGTGGATACGGATGATGAGGTATATCAGGCGTGGTTCTCCGAGGAGACCATTTCCATGGCCGAGTATCTGGAATACTGTATTTCTCAGAACTGGATTGATGTAAGCGACCTGGATCTGGAGGGGGAGTATGCCGACTCGCAGGAAATTTATGAAAAGCTGATTGAGTTTATGTTTGAGGCTGCGGAGAATTCCTCCGCCTATCAGAAGCTGATCATTAAATACATGATTCAGATGGATACCATCAGCGGAACTCAGGTATGCAAAATTCTGATTGAACAGGGACTGGTAGATCTGGACGAGGAAACCGTGGACGCTCTCTACAACGGAAGTATTTCCGCCTATCAGTTTATGATCGACAGGATACAGAATCTGGACATCACTCCGGCGCAGCTGGCGCTGGATCCATACGCGGGAAGCATAGTAGTGACGGATGTAAATACCGGAAAGGTCCTGGCTCTTGTATCCTATCCGAGTTATGATAATAATATGATGGCAAATTCTGTGGATGCGGAATATTATGCCATGGTGCAGGCTGACCAGTCCAATCCGCTGTATAATTACGCGACTCAGCAGAAATCGGCGCCTGGCTCCACCTTTAAAATGGTATCCGCATCGGCGGCGCTGGAGGAGGGCGTGATCACACCTGATACAACCATCACCTGTCAGGGTATCTTTACCCGGTTTACCACCTCCTACCGCTGCTGGATTTATCCCGGTGCTCACGGCTCTTTGACGGTCTCCCAGGCTATCCAGCATTCCTGCAACTACTTTTTCTATGAGGTTGGATACCGGCTGAGTCTGGATGCAGATGGAGAGTACGACGCCCAGCTTGGTCTGGACAGGCTTTCTTATTACGCGGATCTGTTCGGACTGACAGAAACCTCCGGTGTGGAAATTTCCGAATCCGAGCCCCAGGTTTCCACGGAGCTTCCTGTGCTCTCCGCCATCGGTCAGGGCACCAATTCCTATACCACAGTTGGACTGGCCAGGTATGTGACAACCATTGCCAACGGCGGTACCTGCTACAATCTGACGCTGCTGGACAGGCTGACAGATTCCGACGGCACGGTGCTGGAAGAGTATGAGGCGGAGGTCAGAAACACTGTGGAATTTGCAGACAGCACCTGGGATGCTGTCCACACAGGAATGCGTGCTGTGGTTCAGAACTCCAGTGTTTTCACCGATCTGGAGGAAACGGTGGCAGTGGCCGGCAAAACCGGAACCGCTCAGGAGAGCTCCAGCCGCCCGGATCATGCGCTTTTCGTGGGCTATGCTCCTTATGAGGAGCCGGAAATCAGCGTTGCCTGCCGTATCTGTTATGGCTACAGTTCTTCCTACGCGTCGCAGCTGGCCGAGCAGATTTTTGAATATTATTTTGCAGAAGATAAAGAGGAGGTGCTTCATTCCGAGGCAACTGAAATGGATTCCTCCAATCTTACCAACGACAATTAAGAAAAAAGCACTCCGGGAGAAGGCCACAAATCTGGCAAAAATTTGTTTGGAGGAACTCCTTATGAGTGAAGTGTTAGTTGTTACAAGCGGGAAAGGCGGCGTAGGAAAGACCACAACCTGCGCCAACCTGGGTACAGGACTCGCCGCTATGGGGTACAAGGTCTGTCTGATTGATACGGACATCGGCCTGCGGAATCTGGACGTGGTCATGGGACTTGAAAACCGGATTGTATATAATCTGGTAGACGTGGTGGAGGGAAACTGCCGCTTAAAACAGGCTCTGATTCGTGACAAGCGGCGTCCCAGCCTGTACTTAATGCCCTGCGCCCAGACCCGGGACAAGACCAGCGTCAATCCCTCTCAGATGGTCAAGCTGGTAACCCATCTGAGGGAAATTTTTGATTATATTATTCTGGATTGTCCAGCCGGCATAGAACAGGGTTTTCAGAATGCGGTAGCCGGGGCAGACAGGGCCATTGTGGTGACAACTCCGGAGGTATCCGCCATCCGGGACGCGGATCGGATTATCGGTCTTTTAGAGGCAAGAGAATTTTCAAAGATTGAACTGGTCATCAACCGGATCCGCGCGGACATGGTGCGCAGGGGAGACATGATGAGCGCCTCGGATGTGACTGATATCCTTTCTGTTCCTCTGATCGGTGTGGTACCGGATGATGAGCATGTGGTGATTTCCACCAATCAGGGGGAGCCACTGGTGGGAAGCATGACGCCGGCGGGGAAGGCCTACCAGAATATCTCCTACAGAGTATCCGGCAAGGATGTTCCCTTAAATCTGGAATTTGGCAGGATCACGTTCTGGACAAAGATCTCCGGAATCTTTCATACCACCAGTTAGGAGGGCTTTATGAGAAATTTTTTCAGACGCAGAAGCTCCAGGGAGGTTGCCAGAGACCGGCTGAAAATTCTGCTGATTTCCGACAGGGTCAGCTGTTCTGCGCAGACCATGGAAATGATTAAAAATGACATTGCCAGAGTCATTTCCAAATATATGAAGATTGATGTGGACAGTATGGAGATTCAGATCAGCAAGACCGGAAGTATGGAACGGGGCGGCAAGAATCCCATACTGAGCGCCAATATTCCCATTCTGGATATCGGAAACGGGGACAAATAGCAGGCAGACTTTTACGAAGGGAGAAGGAATGCTCAAAAAATACAAATGGAGATATTACGATATTCGTCTGGTAATACTGGTCATTCTGGCTTCTGTCATGGGCATCTATGCCATCGGCAGCGCCAACGAGAGTTATCAGGGCCGGCAGATTATGGGCGTTGGCATTGGCGTTGTTCTAATGCTGATCATATCCGTGATTGATTATACAAAAATTCTGAAGCTGTACTGGCTTATCTATGCGGTAATGGCTGTGCTTTTGTTTGTCACGCTTTATACAGATATTGGCGACAGCTCCAACAATGCTCAGCGCTGGATTCAGATCGGCAGTTTTACATTTCAGCCTTCGGAAATATCGAAATTACTATTGATTTTATTTTTGGCACAGTTTATTATGAAATACAGAAGCGATCTGAATAAGCCCTGGATGCTTTTGATCATTGCGGTTCTGTTTGCCGTACCGGCCTATCTGATCTTAAAACAGCCGGATCTGTCCACAGCCATTGTGATTGCGACGATTCTCTGCACTCTGCTTTTTGTGGGCGGGATCAGCTGGAAATATGTGGTGGCGGCCTTTGCCATTGTGATTCCCGTGGGAGCCATATTTATTTTTCTGGCTATTCAGCCGGATTCCACGTTGCTGGCGTCCCATCAGCAGGAGAGGATCCTGGCTTATCTTTACCCGGAGGAGTATCCAGATACCGCCTGGCAGCAGCTATACAGCGTGAAGGCTATCGCTTCCGGACAGCTGGACGGAAAGGGTTATAAGAATAATGAAGTGACCAGCTTAAAGAACGGCAGCTATATTCTGGAGCCTCACACAGATTTTATTTTCGCCGTGATCGGCGAGGAATTTGGCTTCAAGGGAAGCGTGGCAGTGATCGCAGTATTATTTTCCATTGTCCTGGAATGCCTTTACGCGGCATATAAGGCGAAGGATATGGCCGGGCGTCTTGTGGCGGCGGGGGTAGCCGCCTGGATTGGGTTTCAGTCGTTTTTCAATATCGGGGTTGCGACGCTGCTTCTTCCTAATACCGGGCTGCCGCTTCCTTTTATCAGTTACGGATTGACCTCACTGTTAAGCCTGTATATGGGGATAGGCTTTGTACTGAACGTTAAATTACAGCAAAGAAAAAAGAGAGAGGGTATTGCATCATGAACATCGCACTAATCGCACATGACAACAAGAAGAAGCTGATGCAGAATTTTTGCATCGCGTACCGGGTTCTGCTTTCCAAGCATGAGCTGTACGCGACAGGAACCACCGGACGACTGATTGAAGAGGTGACGAATCTTTCTATTCATAAATTATTGGCCGGACATCTTGGAGGAGAGCAGCAGATCTGCGCTCAGATTGAGCAGAATCAGATTGATCTTGTGATTTTCCTGCGGGATCCGTTGTCTCCGAAGTCTCATGAGCCTAATGTGGACAACACCATCCGGCTCTGCGATATGCACAATATTCCGCTTGCCACCAATCTGGCGAGTGCGGAGATCATGATCCGGGCAATGGACAGAGGAGATTTGGACTGGCGTGAAGCATACAGGTAGAAAAAGGACGCTTGCCTTTCTGATGGTCACAGTGCTGACTGTCGGCTTTTTATCAGGCTGCGGCACTACTCTGCAGGCAACCTATGAAGAGCAGGCGGGCAATAACAGTTATGAATTAATCACAATTTCCACACAGGAGAGAGCCACCTCCTTTGCGGCCAATCTGGCCGTCGGCGAGACCAGTGTGGCATACGATGGCTTTGAGATTGAGAACGCTTCCGCGGCGGGACTTTTTGATCTGACCAACAATGAGGTCGTCTACGCATTCAATATGCATGCCCAGCTGTATATGGCCAGCCTGACCAAGCTGATGACGGCTCTGGTGGCTGTTAAATACGGAAGTCTTGACCAGACGCTGACTGCCTCCAGCTCCGTGACCATCACAGAGAGCGGAGCTCAGCTGGCAGGGTTGAAAGCGGGCGATACCATGACTCTGGAACAGGCCCTCAATATTCTGCTGATTTACTCAGCCAATGATGTGGCCAATCTGATTGCGGAGAATATTGGCGGAAGCATTGATGAGTTTATTGAGCTGATGAATGAGGAGGCAAATGCGTTAGGTGCTACTAACACACATTTTACCAATGCACACGGCCTTCATGATGATGATCATTACACTACGGTTTATGATCTGTATCTGATTTTTCAGGAGGCTGTAAAGTATGAGGCGATCACCCAGATCATCAGCCAGTCCAGCTACAGTACGACTTATTATGATGCCAGCGGCACGGCAAAGACCATCAGTGTCAATACCACCAACGCTTTTTTTAAGCAGCTGTATGAGGCACCGGAGAATATTACCATCCTGGGAGGCAAGACCGGCTACACAAACGAGGCGGGACAGTGCCTTGCACTTTATGCTAAGGATGTCAATGGAAATCCTTATATTGCCATTATATTGAACAGCTCGTCCAGAGATGATGTATACGGACAGATGAAGCTGATGCTGGAGCTGGTAAATTAAGAGCGTCAATTAAGAGCTGCCAAAGAATTTGTGAAAGTGGTTGATTTTTGAGGGCAGATTTACTATAATACCTGTAACGGATCGTTCGGAACGGACAGGCTTCTCTGTCTGATGAATGATGTACATTTCACTTTTTAGGAGGACTACATATGGTTCAGTTAATCGTTGGCGACAAGGGCAAGGGCAAGACAAAGGAATTACTGGATAAGGTTAATAGCCATATCAAGACGGTGGAAGGCAACATTGTCTATCTTGACAAGAGCACCAAGCATATGTATGAATTAAATAATAAGATCCGCCTGATCAATGTGACGGATTACATGATCAGCGACGCGGACGAATTCATCGGCTTTCTGGCGGGTATTATCTCACAGGATCATGATCTGCAGGCGGCATATCTTGACAGCTTTTTAAAGATTGCAAAGCTGGAAGGACAGGATATCACTCCCGCCATACAGAAGATCAAGATGCTCAGTGAGAAATTCCATGTGGATTTCACGATCAGTATTTCTATGGATGGTGCTGATATTCCTGAGGCTCTGAAATCTGATATTGAGATTGCCGTATAGGACACCGGATGAATCATAAAAGTAATACATGCGGAGAATGTGCTTCGGCACATTCTCTATTTTGTACTTAAAATGAGAATCTGTCACTTCCCCCGCATAAGCAAAAAAATGAGCGGCAAAGCCGCAGCGGATGCTTTTGCGCATGTAGAGGAAGCGGCTGTGAATAAATGATTTTGGAGGGGATGTGGCTGCTGGAAACGCAGGCAGAAGAGACAATGTGGTCTCTTTTCCGAAACAGTCAAAACTGAATATCGGCGTTATCATTCTGGCAGTTGTCTTTATCTACGTGATGGTCTGTGTGGCTACTTATCTTTCCAGAGAGCAGATTCAGAGCTATCAGGTCCGCGAGGGAACGCTGGTGGAGGATACCCGCTACACCGGCGTTATTGTTCGCGAGGAGAATATCGTATACAGCACCGGCGCTGGTTATGTCAATTATTTTACGGCGGAGAAGGATCGGGTCGCTGTGGGAAATCTGGTCTACACCCTGGATTCCAGCGGTACCATCAAGGACTACACGGATCTTCTGAGTGCGGACGAGAATTCTCTTTCTGACAGCGATAAGGAGGAATTCCGCTATCTGATCGACAGTTTTCTCGAAAAATACAGCGATGACAGCTTTTCCTCCGTATATGAGCTCCATACAACGCTGACTTCAAAAACAGACAAGCTTGTCAACAACCTCCTTCTGGAAAATATTGACTCCCTTTACAGCAGCACCAGCAGTATGATTGAATACAATTACGCCTCCGATACCGGCATTGTGGCCTACTGGATTGATGGTCTGGAGGATCTGTCTGCGGAGGAGGTCACATCCTCACTGATCGATTCTTCCACATACTCCCGCACAGAGCTCGTCAGCAATTCTCTGGTGGCGGAAGGCGAGGCTGTATACAAGCTTCTTCCCTCAGAATACTGGGATATAGTGATAGTGGGCGCCGATGAGGAAAATATAGAATATTATCTTTCAGAGGAGGTTGTACAGGTTCGCTTTCTGAAAAATGATCTCCTGTTATGGGCAGATGTATCAACTACCACCAACAGTCTGGGGGAAACACTCCTTGTTCTTTCCTTTCAAAGCGGCAGTGTAAATTTCTCCTCAGACCGTTTTCTGGAGATTGAGATCGTCACTGATGATGACACCGGGCTGAAGATTCCCATTTCCTCCATTGTTGAAAAGTCCTTCTATCTCGTGCCGGAGGAATATGTAAGCTATGTGGAGGAGGAGGACGCCTATTACATCCTCATTGAGACATACGGGGAGGAGGGGCTGACGGTCACAAGAACTGAGGTGGAACCTTATTCTCTGAAGGAGAATTATTATTATCTTGACGATGCCTCCATAGGGCTGGGCACGCGAATTTATAAGCTGGACAGCTCAGATGTCTATTCCGTACAGAGTACAGGAACTCTGACCGGAGTATATAATATCAATAAGGGCTACGCGGAATTCCGCCAGATCACGATTCTGGAGGAAAATGAGCTGTATGCCATTGTTCAGTCCAACACCACCTACGGGCTGAGCGTTTATGACTATATTGTGCTGAATGCAAGCGCCGTGGATGAAAATGATTTTATCTACGAATAGCGACGCTTTTCGGCTGATCCGGAAGATATAACCGGACTGTCGGATATGCAATCATGTAAATAAAGGCCACCTGAAAATGATGTCATCGTTTGTAAACTTTTTGTATCTGAAAAGAGAATTGACGGTTGACATCCAACACAAAAAAGACGATAATAAAATCAATGCAACATGCGGGCGCGACGGATTGGTCCGTCATAGAACAGGCCGGTGTGTTGGCGAGGAGCATTCCCATGAGTGTAGTGGATAATCTTGTAAAATTTATTACCATAGGCAATGAGAACGATGATCAGGATTTTGACGATTATGACGATATCCCGGATGAAGTGGATGATCAGGAACCGACGGAATCCCCGGTCAGCAATATCAGGGTAGTACCAGGACCTGAGCCGGAGGCAGCGCCCCGGGCAGTGAGAAGGGCCAGCAAACCTGTACCCATGAGACAAAAACGTAATGTCAATATAGGAGGCGGCATGGAAGTTTGTGTAATTAAACCCACAAAAGTAGATGAAACCCGTGATATCACAGATACTTTGCTGCAAAACCGCACCGTGGTCCTCAATCTTGAGGATATTGATGAGATGTCAGCTCAGAGAATTCTGGACTTTACCTCCGGAAGCTGCTATGCCATGGACGGCAATCTGCAGAAGATTTCTCAGCGCATTTTCATCGTGACTCCCGCATCGGTAGAGATTTCCGGAGATTTCCTTGAGGTCTTCGGACAGAATTCGCAGGAAGATACATACTGATATTTGATTAAGGGCTTCCCCAGATCAGGTCCGGGGAAGCTTTTTTCTGGTTAAAGTATATGAAAACAAAAAGGAGAGATGTATGGCACAGCGCTTACCAATTTTGAAGGACAGAAAGCCCTGCTATGAGATTATAATCACCCAGGGCTTTGAAGAAATATTACCGGAAATGGAGAGGCTTGGAGTAAAGGAGCGGCGTGTCTGCATTATTACCGATACCAACGTAGCTCCGCTGTATGCCAGCCAGCTGGCGGATTTACTGGACAATCAGTGCCGTTATGTGACAGTATACGCTTTCCCTGCGGGGGAGGAGAATAAGACTCTGGACACTGTCCGGGAAGCCTACAAATTTCTCATAGAAAAGGAATTTGACAGAAAGGACCTGCTGGTGGCCCTTGGCGGCGGTGTGGTCGGCGATGTAACCGGTTATATCGCAGCCACTTATCTGCGGGGCGTGGACTTTGTGCAGGTTCCCACCACCCTGCTGGCGCAGTGCGACTCCTCCATCGGCGGCAAAACCGGCGTGGACTTTGACGGCTACAAGAATATGGTGGGCGCATTCAAGATGCCGGTGCTGGTATATATGAATGTTGACACGCTGGACAGCCTGCCCGGCCGGCAGTTTTTCAGCGGTTTTGCGGAGGTCATGAAGCATGGCCTGATTAAAAATGAAGGCTTTTATACCTGGCTTATTGACAACATGTATGAGATCTGCGGTAAGGATAAGACTGTGCTGGAGGATATGATTTATCAGAGCTGCACCATCAAAAAGCTGGTGGTGGAGAAGGATCCTTACGAACAGGGGGAGAGGGCTCTGTTAAACTTTGGCCATACCATTGGCCATGCCATTGAGAAAGCGAAGGGCTTTGAACTGCTGCATGGGGAGTGCGTGGCCTTAGGCTGCGTAGCCGCTGCCTTTATTTCTTATAAGAAAGAGCTGATCACCGCGGAGGAGTATTATGAGGTGAGGGATATGTTTGTACCCTTCTATCTGCCGATCACAGTGGACGACATTGACCCTCAGCAGGTGCTTTCTTATACCAGATCAGACAAAAAGAGAGAAGCCGGCGGTATTAAGTTTGTGCTCCTCAAGAGAATTGGAAAAGCCTTCATAGACCGTACCGTGACGGATGAGGAGATTCTGGAGGCCATCCAGGAAATCAGTTTTGACGAAGAGGATATGAAGGCGTAATGAAGAAAGTGTTGACCAAAGGCTGGATTGCCTGCTGTGCAGCCCTTTTTATGGTTCTCGTTATTCTGGACAGAGTCTCAAAAACCTGGGCGGCAAATACATTGCAGGGAAATCCGCGCGTACTGATTGAGGGGGTTCTGGAGCTTCGCTATCTGGAGAACACCGGCGCTGCCTGGGGAACCATGCAGGGGATGCAGTGGCTGTTTTACATTCTGACAGTTGTTTTCCTGGTTCTTGTGCTTCTGGAAATACTTCGGCTCAGGAAGGATGACAGATATCTTCCTCTGATTTATACACTGACAGTCATGAGCAGCGGCGCAGCAGGAAATTTCATAGACAGACTGACTCTGAAATATGTAATTGATTTTGTTTATATCCGGCTCATTGATTTCCCGATTTTCAATCTGGCGGACTGTTATATCACTGTTTCAACGGCTGTTCTTATGATCCTGATTTTATTTCGTTATAGCGGTGCGGACCTGGATTACATTATTCCGGGACAGAAGACAGAGAAAGAGACAGAAAAAGAACAGTAACTTTTACTTTGAAACTCTAAAAGCATGAAAACTTATATTTTTAAAATCTCAGAAGAACTGGACGGAGAACGGTTGGATAAGGCGCTTTTATGCCTGATCGATTCTCTGTCCAGATCTTTTATTCAGAAATTAATCAGAGAGGGGGGCGTCACTGTCAATGGAGTGGCGGCGACAAAGCCGGGACTCAGACTTTCCGCTGACGATGAGCTTCACTTTGATCTGCCTGATGCGGTGCAGCCTGAGATTCTGGCGGAAAATATTCCTCTGGACATTTTATATGAGGATCAGGATGTAATCGTTGTCAACAAGCCAAAGGGGATGGTAGTGCATCCGGCGGCGGGTTATTACAGCGGTACCCTTGTCAATGCCCTGATGTACCACTGCGGGGAAGAGCTTTCCGGCATCAACGGCGTCATGCGTCCCGGAATTGTCCATCGTATTGACAGAGACACCACAGGAGCTTTGATTGCCTGTAAAAATGATATGGCTCACAATGTCATTGCTGCGCAGTTAAAGGAGCATTCAATTCACAGGGTCTATCACGCGATCTGCTACGGTCGTATGGATGAGGAGAAGGGAACAGTGGACGCCCCCATCGGCAGACATCCCACAGACCGGAAGAAAATGGCAGTGAATTACAAAAACGGCAAGAGAGCAGTGACCCACTACCAGGTACTGCAGCATTTTGAAAAATATACCTGGCTTACCTGTCAGCTGGAAACCGGCCGCACCCACCAGATACGTGTGCACATGGCAAATATCGGTCACCCTTTGCTGGGAGATGAGGTATACGCCTCAGGCAGGACCTCTCCATTTAAACTGCAGGGACAGTGTCTGCATGCCATGACTCTGGGTTTTGTGCACCCGCGCAGCGGGGAATATATTGAGGTGAATGCACCCCTGCCGGAGTATTTTGAACATTTGCTGAAGGTGCTTGATTAAGATTGGTAAAAATTGATAAAAATAGTTGCTTTTTTTGAAAATTTTTGTTATTATTATCAAAAATAAAGGCATACCGATATACTTGGCAAATCAATTACAGAACAGGAGGATGTGGTATGAATACAATCGTGACAATTGGCAGACAATTTGGCTCCGGCGGACGTGAAATTGGTGAAAAGCTGGCGAAAAAGATGGAGGTTCCTTATTTTGACAAGGAGCTGCTGGCCAGGGCTGCCCAGGAGAGCGGCTTTGCCGAGGAAATGATCAGGATGCATGATGAGAGGCCTACCAGCTCTTTTCTGTACAGTGTTGTAATGGATTCTTACTCCTTTGGCTATAATCAGGCATTTTCTGAGATGCCCATCAGCCAGAAGGTTTTCCTGGCACAGTTTGACACAGTGAAAAAGATCGCAGCGGAGGGCGCCTGCGTAATCGTGGGCAGGTGTGCGGATTATGCCCTCAGCGATTTTGACAACTGTTTGAATGTTTTTATTTTCGGACAGGAGGACGCCAAGGCGAAGCGTGTCAGTGCCCGCCACAATGTGACTATCGCGGAAGCGAAGGATATGTGCCGCAAGACGGACAAACAGCGGCAGAGCTATTACAATTATTACTCCGCCAAGAAGTGGGGCAGGGCTGACAGCTATCATCTGTGCATCGACAGCGGGGTACTGGGTGTTGACGGCACCGTAGATTTTCTGTATGAGTACATCAAAATTCTGGAGGAACAGAGAAAAGGGTGAGCCCTGGAAGCTACCCTTCAAAGACCTCTGAAATTTCATTGATTTTCTGGCAGTTAGCCGGGAGTGGACTTTCCATCCTCGGAGACTGTCTGGTATATACGTAAATACTGTCAAGGCCGTTGTCATGGGCACCCCAGGCATCGGCCTTGTCGTCGTTTCCCACCATGACGGACTGCGCCGGACTTAATCCCTGTTCTTTCAGCAGCTTCTGATAGAAGTGTGGGGAGGGTTTCATGAAGCCGGCGTCTGAGGAATAGTAGATGGCGTCAAAGGAATCATAAATTCCAAGAGCGCGCATCTCCGGCTCGGTGAACAGGCGCTGAGCGTTGGAGAGAAGATAGACCTTTTTGCCATTTTCACGTAATCTGACAAGCAGTTCGGCAGCTCCCTCATACAGAGAAAGATGCTCCATGGAAATAGTGCGGAACATTACCGCCCAGTCCACAGCTTTTTCTTCTGAGATGGATATCCCTTTGGCAAGGTAAAGGTCCGGAATCAGCCTCTCAAAGGAAGCCTCCGTTTCCTCGGGCTGCACATGAATCCCCAGCTTTGCGCTGATTATGACGCTCTTTTCATTTTTCTGTTCTTTTATTTTTTCGTAATAAGCCTGTCTTAATTCTGAGGCTGTATATTCCGCCCCCTGAAAGCGCATATACAGCGCCATCTTTTCCCAGAGATATCTTTTTTGCTCGTTGGTATGGATATCCACCAGAGTGCCGTACAGGTCAAATATGTAATTCTGGTACATAAAAGGTTCCCTTTCGTTATGTTAACAGTATTTAATGATTAAAGCGGCAAAAGGGTATGATACTCGGATTTCTGACCTTTTGTCTCTTGTATCATTTAATCTACTGAAAGGGAAGAAAATTGTCAACTGCGTTTTTTTGTTTTTGAGGTTGAGCTCCGGCAATCTTTTTAGTACAATGGCTTCATGCATTTTTCTGAATAAAAAACACCAAAGGAGACTGGCATTTTATGCGCTTTTTATATGGAAAAAATGATTTCGCCACGCTGGAGCGGGGACAGGAAAACTGTTATCTGATGACCAATGGACTGGGAGGCTTCTCCTCCATGACCATGGTCGGCTCCTGCGCCCGCAATGATCACGCGCTGTTGATGAGCTGCGAAAAGGAGAAAGCGCCCAACCACAGATACAATATGGTGCATCATCTGACAGAGGAGCTTGTTGCAGAAGACAGCAGGATTTTTCTATCAAGTCAGCAGTATAAGGATGAAAAAAATAATGAAGACGGCTGGCATTATCAGACCTCCTTTTCTTATGAAATACATCCGATATGGAATTCCTTTGTATCCGGGGTGACAGTAGAAAAGACGGTGGTCATGGCTCATGGGCGAAATATAATCGGTGTCAGATATGAAATCTGCAATCGTTCCAAAAGAACGGCTGTGCTCAGTGTGACGCCGGGACTGCAGTTTGTGCCCAAGGGACATTTGCTTTCAAAGGAACAGAAATTTATCATTTCTGATTTGAGTACAGCTTCAGGACTCACTTCCCTGAAAATAGAAGCCGCTCACAAAAGCCTGTATATACAGACCAACGGATCTGTTTTGGTCTATGCTCCGGAGTACCGGGATGATTTTTATTATTCTTACGACGCCAGGGACGGCAGACCGGATACCGGAGCCTGTGTGAAAAATCACTGCGTGGAATTTACTGTGCCTGCCGGAGCGAATTTTACAGGAGAGATTCTTTACAGCACAGAGCCTTTGGAAAAACAGGCGGACATGGGCTGCGGCTTCGACCTTCTGCTGCGGGAAATGGAAGAGCGTTATCAGACTTTGACAGAGACCTCCGGCCTGAAAACTCCGCTTTCTCAGACCCTTGTCTATGCTGCGGACAGCTTTATCTCTTACAGAGCTTCCACGGATAAGGAGACGATTCTGGCCGGATTCCCCTTCTTTGAGGACTGGGGGAGAGACACCATGATCTCCCTGCCAGGACTGTGTCTGTCCACCGGTCGTTTTGATCTGGCACGGAATATTCTGGATACCTTCGCGCAGCACTGTAAAAGGGGACTGATGCCGAACCTGTTCCCGGAGGGAAAAAATGAGCCCATGTACAACACGGCGGATGCGGCGCTTTTATTTATCATCACCGTCTATGAATATTATAGTAGGACTTCAGATGTTGACTATGTCAGAAGCGTATGGCCGGTCATGAAGGAGATTGTACATGATTATATGGAAGGAACCGACTATAACATTCATATGGATGAGGACGGTCTGATTATCGCCGGCAGCGGTCTGGATCAGGTGACGTGGATGGATGTGCGCATCGGCGATATCCTGCCCACACCCCGGCATGGGAAGCCTGTGGAAATTAACGCTTACTGGTATAATGCGCTGCGGATCATGGAGGCTTTTCAGAAAATCTGTGATTCGACTGGATGCAATAAATTCGATTACAGCGCTCTGGCAGAAAAGGTACGCCTGAGTTTTGAGCAGGAATTCTGGAACCCGGAGACAGGATGCCTGAGGGATGTGCTTTCCGGTACAGAAAATGCAAAGTGTGACAATCAGATCCGCTGCAATCAGATCTGGGCCGTATCCCTGCCTTTTTCCATTCTCTCCCCGGAGAAGGAAAAACAGGTGGTGGATGTGGTGTTTGAAAAGCTTTACACTCCGACAGGTCTACGCACATTGAACCCTGAGGATCCTCAGTTTCATTCCAACTACGGCGGGTCCATGCTTTCCAGGGATCTGGCCTACCATCAGGGAACCGTCTGGACTTTCCCTCTGGGAGCTTATTATCTGGCGTATTTAAAGGTAAATGGATACAGTCGGGAGTCCCAAAAAACGGTCGAAAAACAGCTTGACGGTATTGCAGCCGCCCTGCGGGAGGGCTGTGTGGGGCAGCTCCCTGAAATTTACGATGGACTGGAGCCTGTTTTTTCCAGGGGGTGCTTTGCCCAGGCCTGGAGCGTAGGAGAAATTCTGCGGGTCTGCGAGGCTTTGAAAAAAATTTCTTGACAAAAACCACCTTCACTGCTATGATACCTAAGGTATGCCGCTTAACGAGGTATAAGTATGCCCAAAACCGGGCATCACCACAGTTAGCGAGTAAATAACAGGAGGTGTCTTAGATGTACGCTATTATTGCAACAGGCGGCAAGCAGTATAAAGTAGCCGAGGGTGACGAGATCAGAGTGGAGAAGCTCGATGTGGAAACCGGCAGCGAAATTACTTTTGACCAGGTCCTTGCGGTAAGCGGAGAAACCTTTAAGGCCGGTGCTGATGTTGCGGATGCGAGTGTAACAGCAACCGTCACAGCTCAGGGCAGAGGCAAGAAGGTCATCGTTTACAAGTATAAGAGAAAGACCGGCTATCACAAGAAGAACGGTCACAGACAGGCATACACTCAGGTAAAGATCGACAAGATCAATGCGTAATCGCATTCACACATATCTGATTATATGACGACAATCATTTTTGAGAGATCAGGAAGCAGATATCGTTCCATGACATGCATGGGACATGCCGGACATAAGCGTTTTCCCCTGGAAAAGGATATGGTCTGTGCGTCCATCTCCGTTCTGGTGATCAACACCATCAACGGGCTGGAAAAGTTTACAGACACGAAATTCCAGGTGCAGACCAATGAGGAGACGGGATATATTCGCTGTGAGTTTGAAGGTGAGTTATCCTCAGAGGCGAGGGTGCTGATGGACACACTGGTTCTTGGTCTGAGTGACATCTGCCGGCAATACGGCAGAAGGTATTGCTGCATAGAATTCAAGGAGGTATAAGGCCATGTTAAATTTGAACCTTCAGTTTTTTGCCCACAAAAAGGGAATGGGCTCTACCAAGAACGGCAGAGATTCCGAGTCCAAGAGACTGGGTGCGAAAAGGGCTGACGGACAATTCGTCAAGGCTGGCAACATTATTTACAGACAGCGCGGCACGAAGATCCACCCCGGCACCAATGTAGGCCGCGGCGGAGACGACACACTGTTTGCAACGGCAGACGGTATTCTCAGATTTGAGAGAATGGGCCGCGACAAGAAGAAGGCTTCCGTATATCCGGTAGCCGAGGCCGAGTAACACGGACAAAAAACAGGCTCCAGACTCTGACGGTTTGGAGCCTTTGTATTATCTGAAACACATGAGTAAAAAAGGAGGCGGCGGATGTTTGCCGACAGAGCAAGAATTATTGTAAAAAGCGGAGCGGGCGGCAATGGTCACGTCTCTTTCAGAAGGGAAAAGTTTGTTCCGGCAGGCGGCCCCGACGGCGGCGACGGCGGCAATGGCGGCAGCGTTATTTTCCGGGTGAACGAAGGACTCAATACCCTGACAGATTTCCGCCATGTGAGAAAGTATGCGGCTCAGGCCGGCGAAGAGGGAGACAAGAAAAACCGCAAAGGCAAAAGCGGCGAGGATCTCTATATTCAGGTGCCGGCCGGCACGGTCGTTAAGGAAGCCTCCACAGGGCAGGTGATCGTGGACATGTCCGGAGATACCAGGGAATTTGTTCTGCTGAAGGGCGGACACGGCGGTCGTGGAAACGCACGTTATGCTACTCCTACCATGCAGGCTCCCAAGTATGCCCAGCCCGGACAGCCGGCCCAGGAGCTGGAGCTGATTCTCGAATTGAAGGTTATTGCCGATGTGGGGCTTGTAGGTTTCCCAAATGTAGGGAAATCCACCCTGATCAGCCGGGTTTCCAACGCCAGACCCAAGATAGCCAATTATCATTTTACCACCCTGCAGCCCAGTCTTGGCGTGGTGGATCTGGACGAGGGAAAGGGCTTTGTAATGGCAGATATCCCCGGCCTGATCGAAGGCGCCAGCGAAGGGGTTGGCCTGGGGCACGAATTCCTGCGCCATGTGGAACGCACAAAGGTGCTGATTCATGTGGTGGATGCCGCTGGCAGCGAGGGCAGAGATCCTGTGGAGGATATTTACGCCATCAATAAGGAGCTGGCGAATTACAGTCCTTCCCTTCCAACCCGTCCCCAGATCATTGCGGCCAATAAGCTGGATCTTCTTTATGATGGTGCGGATGAGGCTGTGAACCGCTTAAAAGCTGAATTTGAGCCTCAGGGATATCGGGTCATGCCGATTTCAGCGGCCACCGGAAAGGGCGTCAGAGAGCTTCTCTATCAGGTCTGGGACATGCTCTCCGAACTGGACGATCAGCCTGTGATCTTTGAACAGGAATATTTTCCGGAGGAACACAGGGAAACTGGCGACGAACCCTTTACAGTGGAATATGACGTCAAGGAAAAAGCCTATGTGGTGGAAGGCCCAAGTATTGAAAAAATGCTGGGCTATACCAATCTGGAAAGCGAAAAGGGCTTTAAATTCTTCCAGGATTTTCTGAAGGACAGGGGTGTGATTGCACAGCTGGAGGAAATGGGAATCCAGGATGGCGATACCGTTGAAATTTATGGCTTTGCCTTCGATTATTATAAAAATTAGCACCTGTAGTTTCCATCTGTTTCCTGCTCCATTGTGGGATTCAGAATTTATGTAAAACGGAGAAAGAG
>JAJQID010000290.1 GCA_021199405.1 Lachnospiraceae bacterium | reverse complement strand
ACGCTGGCGGAGGCTGGAATCAATTACATCCGTCTGCGGGTCTGGAATGACCCCTATGATGAGAACGGAAACGGCTACGGCGGCGGCAACAATGATCTGGCCACGGCTCTCGAACTGGGGAAACGGGCCACCGCCTGTGGTATGAAGGTTTGCATTGATTTCCATTATTCGGATTTCTGGGCGGACCCGAAGCGGCAGCACGCTCCCAAGGCCTGGGCGGACATGGATATTGATGAAAAGAGTCAGGCTCTTTATGACTTTACCATAGACAGCCTGACGCAGCTTCTGGACGCCGGCGTGGATGTAGGCATGGTGCAGATCGGCAATGAGATCAACAACGGCATGTCCGGGGAAACGGAGGTCTCCGCCGTAATGCAGCTTCTGGACGCCGGCAGCCGGGCGGTTCGGGAAATCTCCAGGACCTGTGGGCAGGATATTCAGATTGCGGTTCATTACACCAATATTGATGATGAAGGAGAAATAGCGACCCACGCAGCGGAGCTTGCGGAGTACGGAATTGATTATGACGTGTTCGGCCTGTCCTATTATCCCTTCTGGGACGGCACCAATGAAAATATGCAGGCCGTCGCAGCGCTGATCCAGGAAAATTACGGCAAACAGGTCATGATCGCGGAAACCTCCTACTGCTATACTCTGGAGGACGGAGACGGCACCGGAAACAGCTTCGCCAGCGCCGATGAGCTGGTGGAAGGGTACGGCGCCACCGTGCAGAGCCAGGCAACCATGATCCGGGATATCTGCGCTGCGGCCAATGAGGCCGGCGTGATCGGCGTATTCTACTGGGAAGGCGTCTGGATTCCCGTGGGAGAAGCGGATTATGACGCCAATTTCCCTGTCTGGGAGGAATACGGCAGCGGCTGGGCCAGCAGCTACGCAGCGGATTATGACCCGGAGGACGCCGGAAAGTATTACGGCGGCTGTTCCTGGGATAATCAGGCCATGTTTGATTTTGACGGATATCCGCTGGCGTCTCTGAAGGTCTTCGGATATCTGAAGGACGGCAATGAAGCCGAACCCGCCGTGGACTACATTCCGGATGTATACTATACCGGCAATGTGGGCAGCGAGCCTGCTCTTCCCGAAACCGTGCCGGTCATTTACAACAACCGTTCCCTCAATCAAGAGACAGCCGTTATCTGGAACGCAGAGCAGCTTAACTCCATTGACACCAGTATCAACGGCACCTATGAGATTTCCGGCGTCACTGAGGATGGTGATTCCGTCACCTGCCATGTGGAGATAAAATCCATCAATCTGGTCACAAATCCCAGCTTTGAGGAATATACGGACTCCCACGCCGCGCCCGGCTGGACTGTTACCTATGCCGGCGATGAAAATCCCACAGATTTTCAGGTTCACGCAGACGACGCCACCACCGGAGAGGTTTCCTTCCATTTTTATTCAGCGGAAAATGCTATGGAATTCCAGATTGAGCAGACCATCGATGGTCTGGAACCGGGCACCTATCAGCTGACTGTCAACGCCCAGGGTTACGACGCCTCCGGCGATGCAGAGGCATACCTGTTCGCAAACTCAAATGGAGGCGAAGAACAGACTGCCTCTTATACGCTCACCGGCTGGGCAGAGTGGAAAACGCCCACCATTGAAATTACTCTTGAGGAAAGCGGCTCCATCTCCTTCGGCGTACGTATAAAATGCGCTGCAGAAAGCTGGGGCAGCGTGGATGACTTTACGCTGATCCAGATTTCTGATTAGTACAGCATAAGCAGAAAAAGGCACTCCTCCGGTTTTCCCTGACCAGAGAGTGCCTCTTTTTCTTTAACGCAGTACGCAGATGGACTGCCCCGGCATGGCAACCACACCGTCAGCCAGCGTAATTTCTTCCTCTCCCACCGTCAGGCAGTTCTGCAGCTCCATGCCCTCCAGCGCGGTACCGGTCAGGTCAATGGTCACCGCCTCTGTGTCTGTATTGTAGAGAATGGCAATGGTACTCTCCTCCCAGGTCTTCAGGATGACCGCGGTATCCTCGCCTGTCAGCTCCTCCACAATGGTAATCTCGCCCCGGGCAATCTCCGGATTCTGATTGCGCATCAGCAAAGCTTCCTTATAATAAGAAAGAATGGAAGTCTCATCTGCCAGCTGTTCATCCACAGCCGCAAAGGAGGAGGTGATGCCCTGCTCCATATTTTCAGGGCCCACCGTCATCCCTGTGGTATCCGTATCGGACCAGTACATGGGAATGCGCTTATTTTCATCGGACTGACCCTTGCTCTTCATGCCGATCTCCTCCCCATAATAGACGAAGGGGCTGCCGTTCATGGTCATCAGCAGACCGCAGGCCATTTTCATATTACTCTCGTTATTCTGCAGGTTATTGGCCACCCGCACCTGATCATGGTTGGTCAGGAAGGGCGCGTCAATATAATCCGCGTACACCGCCGAATAGGTCTGCTGATCTGTCAGCATGGTGTTCACAAATTTCTCCGCAGTGGCCGTACCCATGGCTGTCTTTTCAATGACGCCGTCCACGCTGGAATTTGGGAAGTTAAAGAAGCTGGGTGTCTCGCTGGCATAATAAGATTCGATGGTGGAGCTGCCCGCCCACACCTCGCTGACCATGTAAAAGTCCGGATTGGTCTCGCAGCAATAGGTATAAAGCCAGTTCAGAATGCTCCTGTTCAGCTCGCCGTCCGTCTCGTCAAAGTGCATGGCAGCGTCCATTCTAAAGCCGTCCACTCCCAGCTCCAGCCAGAAATCCGCAATGTCCTCCAGCTCCGCTTTCAGAGCCTCGCACTCCAGATTTAAGTCCGGCATTTCCGAAGAAAATTCTCCCTCATAATACCACTCCGCACCTGCTGTTGCCCCCGGAATCTCATACCAGACGCCGCTCTCCTGCTCTCTGGAAAAATGATAATATTCCACATAAGGGCAGACCGTCACATCCGGCTCCTCCTCCGCGCCAAGGGATGCCAGATACTCACAGGCGGTGGTAAACCACTCATGCTGAGAGGAGGAATGATTGATGACCATATCAATAATCAGGCGGATTCCCCGGCTGTGACACTCCTCCACCAGATTTTCAAAATCCTCAATGGTGCCGTACACCGGATCAATATCGTAATAATCCGTCACATCATACTTGTGATAGGAGGGCGAAGGCATGATGGGCATAAGCCAAATTCCGTTGAAGCCCATGTCCGCGATATAGTCCAGCTTTTCCGTGACGCCGTTCAGGTCGCCGATGCCGTCGCCGTCGCTGTCATAAAAGGAATAGACAAAAATTTCATAATAATTGCGGTAATTGTCGTCGACAATATTTAACTCCACCGCTGTTCCGCTGCCCGTTCCCTGCTCCGTGCTCTCCTCTGTACCCGCTGCCGAGCAGCCTGAAAGCAGCGCTGTCAGAAGCGCGAGGGCAAGACATAGGCTCAGAAGCCGCTGTCTGACTGATGTTTTTGTTCTTCTTTTTCTTTTCCACTGTTTTTCCATATCTGCCTCTCTTTCAAAAATTTACTGCGATAACAACCCCTCAACCCTCTTGATATGCTATATTTTTGCCCTGTTCAGCCGATAATGGCATATTCGCTTTTCTTATCCAACGAGAATGCCCTACCCTTCTACATTCTGATAAAACAGCGAAGCTGATTTGTAATCTTCATAAAAATCATAGGACTGGAATATATCTGCACAATTCGATTTGGTTCCACCGTCTTTGGCAAAGGAATCTCTTTCGCAAGATTGGATTTTACCAGCTTACACAAGACCACATAATATTTGCGATAACCAGGAAGATCCTGCGCGGGAGTATGTAAAGCAGTTTTAAACGGGAAAGAATAACTTTACGACAAAATGCAAGGCTGTGAGATTCCTTTAAGCAAAAAGCTTTTCCAGAGAAAAACCATTGTCACTGAACAATTCTATTCTCGCAAAATCAGCGCCGCGATTTTTAAACGCCGGAAAGAGAAAACCGCTCTCAGGCTTCTGCGGTTCATAATCCCCACTGACCTTGCAAAACGCGCCGACCAGGAAGGTATAAACCTCCTCCGATTCCCACTGACGCACATGGTCAGTCCCCTTCAATGGGATATCGTAACTTCCATAGAACAGATAAAAAGCATATGGTCCCCCGGAAGGATATCTTTCTCCCGCCAGTTCATACAGGACGTCCAGCAGTGCGTCATTTTTCAGCCCACACTCCCTGAGCGCCATCAGCATCTGCCACATACTTCCCTGTTTTCTGTCTTTCTCCTCGAAGGCATACTCTTTCAGCTTCACATTTGTTTCCGAGAACGGAATGGCCTTGGCAATCTCCAGATTTTTCTTCTGCTCACCTGATGTCAACTGCTTAAAATATCGGTTAAAGGTTCCGTCCACATAGCCTTCTTCGTCAAAATAGGCTCCCGTGATTCTGCTGAAGCAGTTCCTGCTCAATGTCATTCGCCGGGTAAGCTCCAGCATATCCTCGCGATTAATGGTTCCTGCCTGCTTCATTGCTGTTCTCCTTGCCCCGCATATGCTGCACCCGCGGCTGATCGCCCTCCACTGTAGCCAGATAATATGTGCCGCACTTTTTCAAAAATTCCAATACTTCCTGCATGATAGTACCTCCTGATTTATATCAACTGAATTTTTTGGTTCAAGTGTCAAAAGTCCGACTCCATGACATGCTTGCATGTCAGTGGA
>JAJQID010000040.1 GCA_021199405.1 Lachnospiraceae bacterium | reverse complement strand
CGTATACACATTATACGCCGTGGAATAATAGCCGTTGCCCTCATCCGTCAGGATATTTGCCAGCGGAACACGATAAAGCAAGCCGATCAGGCGGCTGATGATACCAGCCGCCGCCAGAATTCCGGCCTGCTTTACAAATTCTGCGTTATTCGATTGATTCTGTGTGCCTGTTGTATTTTTTGCCATTTTATCCGATCAGCCAGTCGTACATCTCCTGATATTTTGCTGCGGAAACCTTCCATGAGAAATCAGCCGCCATCGCCCGGTCTACCATCAGATTCCATTCACGCCTTGTGTCATAATATACATGCTCCGCATAACGGATGGTATTCAGCATCTCATCCGCGTTATAATTGCGGAAGCTGAAGCCTGTGCCGGTACCCGCATTCTCATCGTAGGGCTGCACCGTATCCTTCAGACCGCCGGTCTCACGCACGACAGGCAGAGTCCCGTAACGAAGCGCCATCAGCTGGCTTAAGCCGCAGGGCTCAAACAGGGAGGGCATCAGAAAGGCATCCGCGCCCGCGTAAATCTTGTGAGACAACGCTTCCGAATAATAGATATTGGCGGAAACCTTCCCGTGATATTTCCAGTCAAAATGACGGAACATATTCTCATACTGCACCTCGCCAGTACCCAGCACCACCAGCTGGATATTGTCCTGGCAGAGACGATCCATGACGTAAGCGATCAGATCTACTCCCTTCTGATCTGTCAGACGGGATACAATACCGATCATCATCACATCCTTGTCCACGTTCATGCCAAGCTCTTCCTGAAGAGCCAGCTTATTCTTCACCTTTTCCTTGCGGAAGTTCTTCGGCGTATAATTCTGATAGATCAGCGGATTGGTCTCCGGATTAAAATCCGTATAGTCAATGCCGTTCACAATGCCCCGTAAATCATTGCTGCGGGCCTGCAGCAGTCCGTTTAAGCCCTCGCCGTAAAAATCGGTCTTGATCTCCTCCGCGTAGGTCTCGGAAACTGTGGTCACTGCGTCCGCATAGACAATGCCGCCCTTCAACAGGTTGGCATCCTTGTAAGCCTCCAGCTTGTCCGAGGTAAAGAAGGAATCCGGCAGACCGGTGATGCTCTTTACCTCCGGAATGCTCCACTTGCCCTGGAATTTCAGGTTATGTATGGTCATAACCGTCTTAATATTCCAGAAGAAATCATTGCCCTGAAAGCGCTCCTTCAGATACACCGGAATCAGTCCCGTCTGCCAGTCATGGCAGTGAATCAGGTCCGGCCGGAAACCAATCAGGGGCAGAGCCGCCAATACCGCCTTGCTGAAGAATGCGAATCTCTCGATTTCAAACAGGCCGTCGTCACCGTAAGGCTTGGGACCGCTGAAATAATATTCATTGTCAATAAAGTAATACTTAATCCCGTCCACTTCTGCCTGCAGGATGCCCACATAGACATTTTTCCAGTTATAATCCATGTAGAAATTGGTCAGAAAGGACATCTTCTCCTTCGCCGCGTCCTTCATGCAGCTGTACTTCGGCAGAAAGACCCTCACGTCATAGGCTTCCTTATCCAGGCTCTTGGGCAGGGAACCCACCACATCCGCCAGACCCCCTGTCTTGATAAATGGCACGCCCTCCGACGCCGCAAATAAAATATTTTTCATGTGCTGTAATCCTCCATAAGAATTTCTCTTCCGAATCAGCATAACACAAAATTCGTCATTTTGAAAGCGAAACTATTCTTTTTTTGTGCCTTACCGAAGAATAATCTCCATTTTCAGATTTTTTTGCTTATCTTCCTTTGTTCTGAAGACGGATTCTGTCCGAAATAAGAGCAATGAATTCAGAGTTTGTGGGTTTCCCTTTGCCCGTATTGATGGTATAGCCGAAAAGTCCGTCCAGAGTCTCCATCTTGCCCCGGCTCCACGCCACCTCAATGGCATGGCGGATGGCCCGCTCTACCCGGCTGGAGGTGGTGTCAAACCGTTTGGCAATGGTAGGATACAGAATCTTGGTAATGGAGCTGAGCATGTTATTGTCCTCCACACTCATGATAATCGCCTCCCGCAGATACTGGTATCCCTTGATATGAGCGGGAACTCCGATCTCATGAATGATGTCCGTCACTGCCTTTTCCAGATCAAAGCTCTGGACAGGCTCCTGGGGCTTTGGGGGAACAGCGGCTGTCTGCGTCACACCCTCCTGCCCGATTTTCAGACTTCCCGGCACGGTAATCATAATCTGGAATTCACGTTTTGTCTGTATCAGATCATCAAGTATTTTGTAGACATTTTCATTATCCTTGGTTGAGGTAAGCTGTAGCTGTTCCATGTCTCTCCTCCTGTTTTCCCCTCGCTTGTCCAAATTCTAAATCGGATTGACATAAAATACAACCAAAAGCAATCCAAAGGTTTTGGCACAAATCGACTCGGAAAAAAATAAGGTCGTTCAGGTTTTTACCTCATGTTATACAGCTTCTCATAGATACCGCCTCTGGCCAGCAGCTCCTCATGGGTTCCCTCCTCTGCAATGCCGTCCTCAGTCAGCACCAGAATTCTCTGGGCGTTGCGGATGGTGGACAATCTGTGCGCGATCACCAGAGTCGTACGGTTCTGAGCCAGCTTTTCCAGAGATTCCTGCACCACCCTCTCGCTCTCATTGTCCAGGGAGGAGGTGGCCTCGTCAAAGATCAGAATGGGCGGATTTTTAAGGAAAACCCGGGCGATGGAAAGCCGCTGCTTCTGACCTCCGGAAAGCTTGATGCCCCGCTGGCCGATGTCCGTATCATAGCCATTGGGCAGACTCATAATAAACTCGTGAGCGTTGGCGCTTCTTGCCGCTGCAATGACCTCCTCCCTGGAGGCATCCGGCCGGCCATAGAGAATATTTTCATAGACCGTACCGGCAAATAAGTATACATCCTGCTGAACAATGCCGATCTGTCTGCGCAGGCTTTTCAGGGTCATTCTCCGAATATCCATGCCGTCAATGGAGATGCTGCCCTCCTCAATGTCGTAAAAGCGCGGGATCAGCGAGCAAAGGGTGGTCTTGCCGGCGCCGGAGGAACCCACCAGAGCCACATAGCTGCCCGCTGGGATTTCCAGGCTTACGCGCTTCAAAACCTGAGGCGCATGATCATTGTAGGCAAAGGAAACCCGGTCAAGGGAAATATCGCCCTCAAAGGCGGGAGCCTCCACCGCATCCGGTGCATCCTGAATATCCGGCTCTATGGCCATAATTTCCAGGAAACGCTCATAGCCGCTGTAGCCGCTCTGAAACTGCTCCGTAAAATTGATCAGGGTCTTGATCGGGTCCGTAAACACACTGATGTACAGAAGGAAGGTCAAAAGATCCGTGACGTCCAGATTCCCCGCAGTAATGAAATAAGCGCCGACTGCCACCACCAGAATCTGAATCAGCGTGGAAAAGCTGCTCATGCCGCCGTTATAGATTCCCATAAAGAAATAGCGCTCTTTTTTGGAATCCAGAAATTCATCATTTCCTCTGGCAAACTTCTCACATTCAATATCCTCATTGGCAAAGGATTTCACCACCCGGATGCCGGACAGATTATCCTCGATCTGGGCATTGATTTCCGCCAGCCGGGCACGGTTTTTGCGGGCGGAAATCATCATGTACTTATTGACCACCCAGGCATATACGACCATCACCGGCACCATAACAAAAGCTGCCAGCGCCAGCTTCGGGCTGATCGAGGTCAGGATGACCAATGCCCCTGTAATCTTGATCACAGAGATGATAATATTCTCCGGGCCATGATGCAGAAGCTCCGTAATATCAAACAGATCGGAGGTAATCCGGCTCATCAGCTGTCCAACCTTTTCATCGTCATAAAAGGAAAAAGACAGCTTCTGATAATGATCAAAGATTTCCGCCCGCATGTCATACTCGATCTTCGCACCCATCACATGGCCGTAATAGGATACGTAATAATTGCAGAAGGCGGACAAAAGCACCAGCGCCAGCATAATCAGGCCCCAAAAAAGAAGCTCACGCAGAGCCTCCTCTCTCTCCATATAGATCACGGTGCCGGTGATGCGGCGAATGATAAGCGGGAGTGCCAGAGCCGCGGCGGACTGTAATACCGCAAAAAACATATCCGCCCAGAAAACGCCCAGATAGGGCCTATAATATTGTACAAGCTTCTTCAGATTTTCTTTCATCAGTTAAAACTGCCTTCCCGTAAATACCGCCACTGTCCTGGGCCGCAGGGTATAACCATGTGTGATTCTCTTTTCCTGCAGCTGATGGAAAAAGCAGCGGCCGTTTTCATCCCCATAAGTATCGGCGGAGAGATACCATTCCCCCTGCTGCTTTAAATCAGGAAGAGTAATGCGCACATCCTCCCAGTAGGTATTGACGGCCAGATACACCAGATCATCCTTCCCCTTTTCCGTGTCATATCCGGCAAAGCTGACACAGAAGGTTCTCATGGTATGCTCCAGATTTTCAGTCACCTTCGCGTCCGGCGCATGAACCTTCAGCCTTGCCATGCCGCACACCGGGTCGGGCAGACGTTTCCGGATGACTCTGTGCTCCCTGCGATAGTGGATCATAAACTTAAAAAACTGAAATAAATCCTGATTCTTCTCCAGAAGGCTCCAGTCCAGCCAGGAAATTTCATTTTCCTGACAATAGCTGTTATTATTGCCAAACTTGGTATTGCCGAACTCGTCCCC
>JAJQID010000005.1 GCA_021199405.1 Lachnospiraceae bacterium | reverse complement strand
GCTTTATATGGATAAGGTCAAGGGCTTAATCTCTGAAAGCGATTATATGGAAATGTCTAAGAATTTCACCGCTGACCGCGACCGTCTGGAGCGTGTGATTGCTGACGGAGAAAAGCAGTTATCCGAAATCGAAGAAAAAATAGCGGCGGGTGACAATCGCCGCGAACTGATCGAACAGTACACGAATCTGGAACATCTGAACCGTGAAATCGTCGAAACACTGATTGATTATATATCTGTCGGCAAACGGATTCCGGGGACAAGAGACGTGCCTGTTGAAATTCACTGGAACTTTTAATCAAAGTTGTTCTTATGCCAACGTAGCCGGAAAAATCAAGTGCTACCCAAAAATACCGTGTTTATAAGGTTTTTCCGGCATTGTTGTTCTTATGCAGTCGTACCATCAGCAGCCATGTCTTCATACAGGTCTGTCAGCACATCCCCCTTGCACTGGAACTCACAGGCATTGAAAGGAATACCGCCGGCGGCCTGGGGCCAGATGCCAAGGGTGTGATCCACATAATATTTATCGAAGCCGGAGGCCTCAATTTCTTCCATGGACAGGTCTTTGGTCAGCTGATAGACGATGGCGCCGATCATCTCCAAATGGGCCAATTCCTCGGTACCGATGTCCGTCAGCAAATTGGCCACTTCACGATAAGGGGTGGAAAAGCGCTGGCTCAGATACCGCATGCTGGCGGAGAGCTCGCCGTCCGGGCCGCCAAACTGACTGATGATGGCCTGAGCGGTTCTTGCATCGGACTGGCAGATTTTAACAGGGAACTCCAATCTTTTTTCATAACTGAACATTATCCGCACACTCCTTCCCACGCATTCGGCTCTTCGGCCCAGGTAAATACCCTGTCGCCGTGGGAGCCCTGCGCTGTGATGGGGCCATATTTGTCCTCGTATTCTTTTACCAGGTTCTTTTTGACGCCCACATAATACTCATAGTAGTCAATGGCGTTTTTGTCGTGGGGATGGGTGTCCAGGTAGAGCTGCATATCTGTCAGCAGAAAATCTACCATGCCGATGGTATTGAAAGCCTCGCATTTTTTACTGTTATCTGACATTTGGGCAGCACCTCTTTCCTGTAAATGGTTTGTCAAGCTCAGGGAATATGGTACCTGTGCGGTACGCCTTTTCCAGGTTCTCATAGACCTTGGTGATGTGTTGCCAGGGCACGTAGGCCATGGCCAGCGGGAACTGGTCAAATTTCTCATCAAAATGAAAATCCTGCATACATTCCTCTCATAAATTTACGATGATTTTAATATATTGTATGTCGGGGTTTTCAAAAGGTGCCTTGAATTCAGAAGTAACTATTCATAGTAACATTCAGAAAACATGCTCAAAAGCCGCTTTATACCAGGTCGTCTGCTCCCCGTCAATGGAAACGCAGTCATAGCGGATGGGAGAAAACTCCCCGATTCTGTGTTTTGTGCGGTAATAATCCGCCGCCCGGCAGATTTTCTTTTGCTTGGCGTAAGTTACCGCCTTCGCGCCGGAGCCGGAGACCGGACTTTTGCGGGCCTTCACCTCCACGAAAACCAGCCATGGACCGTCTCTTCCGATCACGTCGATCTCGCCCATGGGACAGCGAAAATTCCGCTCCAGAACGACAAAACCCCGGCCCGTGAGATACTCACAGGCCAGGGTCTCATAATACTTTCCTTTTTCTCTGTTATTCATATCCGCCTCACTCAGGATAGCTTCAGACCACAGTCTGGTTTTACATTTCAGCCTGATGTCCCTCAATCCAGAAATCCGAAGCCGGAGAGTGGCCAGAGACGAAACACCGCCTTACCGAAAATATCGCTCCTCTTCACCAGCCCCACTATCTCATAACGGCTGTCCAGGCTCTCGTTGCGGTTGTCTCCCAGCACAAAGTACTCATCCTCTCCAAGAGTGATCTCCTGGCTGGCCAGATTTCTCAGATCCGCCCGGATGGTTTCCCTGCCATAGTCCTCCTCCAGAATTTCCCCGTCTATATATATATTGCCCTCCTCGTCAATATACACCGTCTCCCCGGGCAGGCCGATAATGCGCTTGATGTACTTGGAATCCGGGTCATACTGGGGTGGAAAAATAATAATATCAAAGCGCTGGGGATCGCTGAAGCGGTAGGTCAGCTTATCCGCCCACAGCCGATCGCCGTCCTGCAGGGTATCCTCCATGCTGATGCCATCCACAGTGCAGAGCGTCCCCACATAGGTCACTATCAACATGACCACCGCCCAGGCAAGCACCAGGCTGGCAGCAAAGCTGATTACCTCCCGCAGGGCGGCTCCCACAAATGAACGCTGCGGCTGTTCCGGCTCCCCGGCATCCGCTTTCCGACCTTTTGCAGCATTTTCCGACTCAGCCTCATCAACTCCGATATTGCCTATTTCCCAGAGCTCTATGCCCTCCATATCCGCTGCTTCAGAGATTTTCTCCTCCTCCACCCCGGAAAGCTCTTCCTTATTTTTCATCATTGATCCTCTCCCGGCCACTCCAACGTCATTCGACCCAGCTTTCCGCTCCTGAAATCCTCAATCAAAAGCTGAGAGGCCCGATGAATGTCCGGCTCATTGCCCTTTTTGACCAGACATTTCCTGAGGGCGATCTCCTCAAGCACCGTGGCCGGGTTCTCCACGCTCTCAAGTCCGTAGCGCTGCTGTATCAGACTGCCGTACCTGTCGCTGACAGAACGAAGGAAATCCACTGCCAGCTCCTCTGAAATCAGAATATCATCGTTGACAGAGCCTATGAAAGCCAGCATCATTCCGGTCTTCTGATCTTCAAATTTGGGCCACAGGATTCCCGGCGTGTCCAGAAGCTCCAGGTTTTTATTTAACCGGATCCACTGCTTTCCCTTGGTGACGCCTGGCTTGTTGCCGGTCTTCGTACAGGCCTTTCCCGCGAAAGAATTGATAAAGGTGGACTTTCCCACATTGGGAATTCCCGCCACCATAGCCCGCATGGGACGATTAACGATGCCCCTCTTTTTATTCCTCTCGATTTTGTCTCTGCAGGCCTCCTGAACCAGCCCGTTAATCCTGTTGATGCCCTGACCGGACCTGGCGTTAACCTCCAGCACATGAAATTCCTTCTGCCGGTAAAAATCAATCCAGGCCTGATTGGCAGCCTCATCCGCCAGATCCGCTTTATTTAATAGAATGATCCTCGCCTTTCCCTTTCCCAGAGTGTCAATGTCAGGATTGCGGCTGCTCAGGGGTACTCTGGCATCGACCAGTTCAATAATCAGATCGATCCACTGAACATTCTCCTGCATCATCCGCATGGCTTTCGTCATATGGCCCGGATACCACTGATAATTCATAAATTTCCTCTTTTATTTTCTACTCATGCTCCCCTTTGAGATGCCTTATGAGGTTACTGCCTTACAGAAACATCATAAGGGGAGACCTTTTTATTGTGTAATAAAGTGACCGATAAAGCTTCTGCGATGGATGGGACACGGTCCATACCTTCGCAGAGCCTCAATATGAGCCTTCGTGCCATAGCCCTTGTGAGCATCAAAGCCATACTCCGGGTACAGCTTATGGTACTCCAGCATTATCCGATCCCTGGTTACCTTGGCAATGATACTGGCGGCGCCGATGGATGCGCTTTTGGCGTCTCCCTTTACGATGGGTACCTGCTTCACATTGACGCCGGGAATGGTAACCGCATCATTCAGCAGAAGATCCGGCATAACCGACAGTCCGGCAATGGCCTGTCTCATGGCCTCGTAGGTAGCCTGCAAAATATTGATCTCATCGATGCGCTCCCAGGAAACTACGCCCACCCCCACAGCCACGGCCCTGGCCATAATCTCATCATACAACATCTCCCGTTTTTTTTCACTAAGTTTTTTGGAATCATTGATATATAATATGTCGCAGTTCTTCGGCAATATAACCGCACCGGCCACCACCGGCCCTGCCAGTGGTCCCCGGCCTGCCTCGTCAATACCGCAGATGGCCTGAAAAGCGCCATATTCCCTCTCATAGGAGAACAACTGCCGCATCCGCTCCTTTTCTTTCGCCAGAGCAAGGGCTTTCTTCGCTTCCCGTTCCTCTTTTTTCGTCGGAGCCGCGTTCTTTTTTGTTTTTTCTTCTTCTATCATAACAGGCGCCCTCTGCGCGCTCTCTTCTTTTCCTTTTGTACCGGAAATCTCCCCTGATATTTCCCGCTTTTCCTTCACGCTCATCTCTACAACGGCTTCATCTTGCTGCCCCCGTAAGGCAGCGCCAGCCATACTCTTCCCGAAATCTGAGACTTCTCCACAATACCCACAGAGCTGGATCTGCTGTCCTCACTGTTATTGCGGTTATCCCCCAACACCACATACTCATTTTCCCCAAGAGTGACCTCAGTTTCCAGAAGTCCTGCGTCAGACATCTTCTCGTAATCACCCTGTTCCTGCTCTCCGTTGATGTAGAGGTAACCGTTCACAATCTGTACCGTATCCCCGGGCACAGCCACAACTCTTTTAATATATGTATGAGTACCGCCCGCCTTGAAAATCACCACATCATTCCGCGACGGGGAAAATAGCAAATAGGCTGCACGGTTTACCAGCACCTGCTGTCCGTGTACCAGACTGCCCTCCATGGATACGCCCACATTTGTGGCAGTATATCCAAAGGCGGCCGTCAGGACAAAGCCCAGAAATACGGCTGTAAGGCAGCCAATCAGATACATTT
>JAJQID010000104.1 GCA_021199405.1 Lachnospiraceae bacterium | reverse complement strand
TCTAGGTTATGTGTATAAGAAGGAATCCGTGCAGATTGCAGTCAGTCTTGTGAAAAGTATGTATCCTGAAAAGGCAGAGCTGTTTGAAAAAAATGATCTGCATATCCACGTTCCCGCCGGATCAGTGCCGAAAGACGGCCCGTCAGCAGGAATCACGCTTACTACTGCGATCGTTTCCCTTGTGACCGGAACAGCGGTTTCACCTGAGATCGCAATGACGGGAGAAGTATCCCTGCGCGGCTGTGTGATGCCAATCGGAGGACTCCCGGAAAAACTGATGGCGGCCCAGCGGGCAGGCATCAAAACGGTCTTTATTCCGAAGGAAAATGAAAACGACCTCGACGAGGTCGCCGCGGAGGTAAAGAAAAATCTGGAAATTATTCCGGTGCATATGGTATCAGATGTGCTGAAAAAGACCGGACTTCCCGCACCGGGGTTGCCTTCGGGCGCTAATGAGGAATGAGAAGCCCTGCCTGGATATCGCTTTCACCGGTACAGATCCGGGAATCAGTAAATATCACTTTAAATTGGGTGCAGGCAGGGAAAACTTTGTCTGGGAGCAGCTTCTCAGTATCAGCAGCTGTCAGAAACTGAAAAACGAATTGAATGAAAAAAGAGAGTCAGCGATGGCTCTTTTTTTGTTTTAAGCAAAAGAAATAAGGAAGACAGAAATATCCGGAAACGGAAACCTGGCGGATATGTCCGGCATCTGTGGTTTCGCTTGAATTCTCTTTGAACAGGAGTTATTATATAGCTATTGAACATGATACAGGAGAAACGGAATTATGAATGTACTGCGAAAAATTTACTGCAGAAGCTTTCAGCTTTGCTTTCGTGTAGCATTGCCCTTTTTACCTTACAGAGAGCCGGAAATCCTGGGCGGCATGCCGCAGATCGCCGATGTTCTGGCAAACCGGGGACTTGTGAAGGTGCTGATCGTCACGGATAAGGGAATCAGCTCTCTGGGGCTGCTGGATGGATTGAAAACTGCATTGGAGGACAGAGGGATTGCATATGTGGTTTATGACAAGACTGTGCCCAATCCCACCATTGAAAATGTGGAGGAGGCCAGGCAGCTTTATCTGGAGCACAGCTGCCAGGCGATCATCGGTTTTGGCGGCGGCTCCTCCATGGACTGTGCCAAGGCGACAGGGGCGAGAATCGTGAAGCCTCATCAGTCCGTTAATCAGATGAAGGGGCTGTTAAAGGTGATGAAAAAGCTTCCGCCGCTGTTTGCAGTGCCCACCACGGCAGGAACGGGAAGCGAGACAACCCTGGCGGCAGTGGTGGTGGATGAGAAAACTCATCATAAATATCCCATCAATGACTTTTCCCTGATTCCCCGGTACGCGGTGCTGGATTATCATGTGACGCTGGGGCTGCCCCGGAGCATCACCGCTACCACAGGGATGGATGCGCTGACTCACGCTGTGGAGGCCTATATCGGCAGGAGCACCACCCGTCACACCCGCGCCATGGCGGTGGAGGCAGTGCAGCTGATCAGAAAATATCTGAAGCGGGCTTATGACAACGGACAGGATGTGGAGGCCAGAACCAGTATGCTGCGGGCAGCCTACTGCGCGGGCATCGCATTCACCCAGTCCTATGTGGGGTATGTTCACGGCGTGGCTCATTCTCTGGGCGGGCAGTACGGGGTGCCGCACGGCCTGGCCAACGCGGTGATCCTGCCTTATTTTCTGGAGGAGTACGGCGAGAGCTGTGCAAAGCGTCTGGGAAGACTGGCCAGGAAGTGCGGGATAGCTGAAAAGAAGGACTCTGACATTCTGGCTTCTCAGAAGTTTATCGACTGGGTGCGTGAAATGAACGACTCCATGAATATTCCGCGGCATATTGAGGGCATTCGCAGGGAGGACATCCCGAAGATGGCGAAAAACGCGGATAAGGAGAGCAACCCTCTTTATCCTGTGCCCAGAGAGATGAATGCCAGAGAGCTGGAAAAAATGTATTATATCGTCGGAAATCTGAAGGCGTAAAGGAAATATCCGCTTACGCAGCCGTGACCGGCGCAATAGAAAACGACATATAGTCGTTTGCTTGGTGAAAAGAAGCACAGAAAGGGATATGTTGCCATGGATATCAGTAGAATCATATCGAAACAGAAAGAATTTTTTGACACAGGAAAAACGCTGGATGTCAATTTCAGAATTGCGGCGCTGAAGAGGCTGAAAAAATCGATTCTTGCACATGAGGACGAAATCAATCAGGCGCTGAAAACAGACCTGGGCAAATCTGAGGCGGAAACCTATATGTGCGAGACCGGCATGACCTTAAGCGAGCTGTCTTACCAGATCGACCATGTCAGGAAATGGAGCAAAAACAGGACAAAGCCCACCAGCCTTGCCAATTTCCATGCAAAAAGCTTCACTGTGCAGGAGCCTTACGGCTGTGTGCTGATCATGTCTCCCTGGAATTATCCCTTCATGCTTTGTCTGGAGCCCATGGTGGGCGCTATCGCGGCAGGCAACTGCTGCGTGCTTAAGCCCTCCGCCTACTCCCCGGCGACCTCCGCTGTGATCAGAAAAATCATTTCAGAAGCGTTCCCGGAGAAATATGTGGCGGTGGTGGAAGGGGGACGAGCTGAGAACACGGAGCTCTTAAATCAGAAATTTGACTATATTTTCTTTACCGGCGGCGTGACAGTGGGGAAGCTGGTCATGGAGAAGGCGGCGGCGCACCTGACGCCGGTAATGCTGGAGCTGGGAGGAAAGAGCCCCTGCATTATCGACCGTTCCGCCAATTTAAAGCTGGCGGCAAAGCGGCTGGTTTTCGGAAAATTCCTGAATTGTGGACAGACCTGCGTGGCGCCGGATTATGTGCTGGTGGATGAGAAGGTGAAGGAGGAATTTGTGGCTTTGGTCCAGCTGCAGATTCGGAAGCAGTTTGGCACGGATCCGCTGCTTAACCCGGATTACGGCAAAATCATCAACCAAAAGCATTTCGACCGCCTGAACGGTCTGATCGATGCAACCCGGGAAAAGGTGGTCTGCGGCGGAAACTGTGAACCGGATACTCTGCGAATTGCTCCCACGGTGATGGACAATGTTTCTCCGGATGATGCTGTCATGCAGGAGGAGATTTTCGGTCCCATTCTGCCGATACTGACCTACCGCGATATCAGAGAGGCAGAGCGCTTTGTCAAAGAGAGAGAAAAACCGCTGGCTCTGTATATTTTTACAGGGAAAAAATCCGTGGCGAAGCGTTTTGTGAAATATGTTTCCTTCGGCGGAGGCTGCATCAACGATACCGTACTTCACCTGGCCACCTCAGAGATGGGCTTCGGCGGCGTGGGCGCAAGCGGTATGGGCTCCTATCATGGCAAAAAGAGCTTCGAAACCTTCAGCCATGAGAAGAGCATTCTGAAAAAATATACCTGGATTGATATGCCCATGCGTTATCAGCCCTATAATAAGGTATACATGTTTCTGACGAAGATGTTCCTGAGGTAAGGACCGAAAAATGACGCAGTGAAAAGAAGCACTCTGGGAAATCTATCAAAACAGAGGAACAGAATGATGAATGAATTAAGCCGGTTTACCGAACAAATCAGGAATTATATCCCCTTCAATGAGGAGGAGATCCGAGACAGGGAGCTGATTCTTGCCTGTCTTGCCCATGAGCAGGATATTTTTACCAGGGAAAATAAGCTGGTTCATTTCAGCGCTTCCGGCTGGGTGGTCAATCCCGGGCGAACGAAGGTGCTGTTGGCCTATCATAATATTTATCAGTCCTGGACCTGGCTGGGTGGTCACGCGGACGGAGAGACAGACCTTTTGCAGGTGGCTCTCAGAGAAGTAAAAGAGGAGAGCGGTGTGACCCATGTCAGGCCTGTGACAGAGGAAATTTTTTCTCTGGAATCGCTGACAGTGGACGGCCACATAAAGCGGGGAGCCTGGGTTTCCTCCCATATTCATCTCAACCTGACCTATCTGCTGGAGGCGTCGGAGGAGGATCTGCTGACCGTGAAGGCGGATGAAAACAGCGGCGTAGCCTGGTTTCCCATCGAGGAGGCGCTGACCGTGCCGGATGAGCCCTGGATGGTCGAGCATATTTTTACAAAGCTGAATCAGAAGCTGTTGCATATACCAGAAAGGAATCTTTTATGGAAAAGTACATTTTAGCCATCGACCAGGGAACAACCAGTTCCCGGGCCATTATTTTTGACCATGACTCCAATATTGTGGCGGTCTCGCAGAAGGAATTTACCCAGTTTTTTCCCAATCCGGGATGGGTGGAGCAGGATGCTAATGAGATCTGGCTGACGGTGCTTTTTGTGATGATGGATGTGGTGAGGAAGGCCGGAATTGAACCGGGAGAGGTGGCCGCCATTGGAATCGCCAACCAGAGAGAGACCGCGGTGGTCTGGGACAGGGAGACCGGAGCGCCCATTTACCACGCGGTGGTCTGGCAGTCCAGGCAAACCGCGGATATCTGCGATGGGCTGAGAAAGGATGGCAGGGAGGAGATGATCCGGGAGAAAACCGGACTTCTGATTGATCCATACTTCAGCGGCACCAAGGTAAAGTGGATTCTGGATCATGTGCCGGGCAGCCGCAGGAAGGCAGAACAGGGAAAACTGCTTTTTGGGACGGTGGATACCTGGCTGATCTGGAAGCTGACCGGAGGGAAGGTCCACGCCACCGATTATTCCAATGCTTCCCGTACT
>JAJQID010000145.1 GCA_021199405.1 Lachnospiraceae bacterium | reverse complement strand
AATTACAAATTTATTGAGGAAGAACATACTGTAAACAGGAATGATAAAGCTCTCCTTTGCACGGGATCCCGGTCTCTACATAAATCCCGTCCTCCCGATATTCCGTGACACTGACGTCGCTTTCCCGGGTCAGTTCATCCAGCAGAGCCGCCTCCCGGTAGGGCAGCAGCAGACGGACATGGCGGACAGCGCCGAAGAGCTGCCCGCAGATCAGCTCCAGAAGCTCGTCCAGGCCAAGCCCCAGACCGGCGGCCATGCGAATCGTCAGTTTTTCGTGGTTGACGATGGGCAGGATTTTGGCGGGGGAGTTGTTTCCGGGGCTGCTTTGAGATGCCGGGGCAGTGTGACTGCCTGTACCCCCGATGGCACTGTTATCCTCAACTGCCAGATCCGCTTTGTTGTACACGGTAATCATGGGGATATCTCCCGCGCCCAGCTCCGCCAGCGTCTGGCGGGTGACCTCCATCTGTTCCTTATAATGTGGGTCGGATACGTCCACCACCTGCACCAGCAGATCGGCGGCGCAGACCTCCTCTAAGGTGGAGCGGAAGGCGTCTACCAGATGGTGGGGCAGCTTTTCGATAAAGCCTACCGTGTCAGAGAGATAAAAGGGGGGTCTGCCTGCGGGAGTCAGCTTCCGCACGGTGGTGTCCAGGGTGGCGAAAAGCATGTCCTGCTGCAGTACTGTTTTTGTCTCTGCATCTTTCACGTCCCGGTTGCCGTAATTTAACAGGAACTGATTTAATATGGTGGATTTCCCGGCGTTGGTATAGCCTACAAGTGCTGCCTGAGGAATCCGGGATCTGGCGCGGCCCTTTCGCTGGACAGTGCGCTGTTTTTTGATCTCCTCGACCTCCCGGCCAAGCTCAGTAATCCGGTGCTCGATTCTGCGTCGGTCCAGCTCCAGCTTTGTCTCTCCTGCGCCTCTGTTGGAGCGGGATCCGGCATTACTGCTGGCGCTGCCGCCCTGCCGTGAGAGAGCCTGCCCCATGCCGGTGAGCCTGGGCAGCAGGTACTGGTATCTGGCCAGATCCACCTGTAAACGGGCCTCCCTCGTCCTTGCCCGGAAGGCGAAGATTTCCAGAATGACGGCGGTTCTGTCCATGATGGGAAGACCGATGGCTTCATTCAGATTGCGCACCTGGGAGGGGGAGAGGGCGTCGTCAAAGACCACAATGTCCGCTTCCAGATTCTCCGCGCAGGTTTTGACCTCCTGCACTTTTCCGGGACCGATGTACAGAGCATTGTGTGGTTTGGGCAGAGACTGGGCTGCAATCCCGACGACCTCGTATCCGCAGGCCTCGCAGAGATCCTCCAGCTCCTCCATATGGTGGTCAAAGCTGAAATTATTTCCCAGATTTAAGCCTGCAAGCAGGACTCTGGTATTTTGGGTGTTCTGTTCGATCATGATCTTTTTTCCCCTGAAGATTATTTATGACGATGATTTTAAAGGAATTCTACCTGTTTTCTTAATGATTGTAAATATTAATTTCCCGCTTTTTCTCTGATTGTGTAAGGATATTTCTCATAAGAATAATCAGAAACAGATACATAGTATTTGAAAAATACTTATCTTTCATTTACAATACAGGTAATAAAAAAGGACAAAAAGGCAGGCTGCCCTGTCGGTTGGCTGAGCAAAAAGAATCAGAAAAAGAGCAGCGGACAGGGATGGATTCTCTGGAAAGGAGAAGGTATTATGGCTATTGCGGTGAATCTTTACTACACAGGCACCAATGGAAATGCCGGAAAATTTGCGCAGGAGATGACCCTGAGCGGAACGGTGGCAAAAATCAGGGCGGAGGAAGGAAATCTGCGATATGAATATTTTTTCCCGATGGACGATCCGGAAACAGTGCTGCTGATCGACGCGTGGAGGGATCAGGCGGCGCTTGACGTGCATCACGCCTCCCCCATGATGGGTCAGATTGCCGCACTGCGGGAGAAATATAATCTTCATATGAAAGTGGAGAGATTTATCTCCGACGAGGATGGAATTCCGGACCGTGATAAACAGTTTATCAGAAAATAAGAAGGGATTAAGATATGTCAGGGATTTCTGCATATATTCTGCAGACTGTTCGCTCATTTCAAAAGGAGAAAAAGCCCATATTGATCGCCATAGACGGAAGGTGCAGCGCAGGCAAAACGACGCTTGCTGAGAAGCTGCAAAGGGAAACCGGATGGTGCGTGATTCACATGGACGATTTTTTCCTGCGCCCTAAGCAGCGGACAAAGCAGCGATACCGGGAGCCGGGCGGCAATGTGGATTATGAAAGATTTCTGACAGAGGTCATGGAGCCGCTTGCGGGGCATCGGCTATTTGCCTACCGACCCTATGACTGTAAGCGGCAGGCGTTGTTGGAGGCAATTGAGATATCGCCATGCGATGTCGCGGTGATTGAAGGCTCCTACAGCTGCCATCCGTCGCTCTGGAATTTCTATGACCTTCGGATTTTCATGGATGTGGGAAAAGAAGAGCAGCTTCGGCGCATTGCGCAGAGAAACGGAGAAGCGGCGCTGGCAGCATTTCAGGAAAAATGGATTCCGCTGGAGGAGGCCTATTTCAAAGCGTATGATATTGAGGGCAGATGCGATTTGCGTGTCGGGGCAGATCAGGGACCATGAAAGAAAACGGATTGATTTGAGCCGGCTATCGTGGTAATCTAAAAGCACGGACGGATTTATAGTGAATGGCGAATACTTTTGACATTCGCTATAATAAGGCAAAATCGGAAGGTGAATGAAGAATGGGTTATTATCTGAATCCGGAAGACGTACTCGAATTATATAAAGATGAAACAGAAAAACAGTATTTTGTGGATAAAACGGGAATGCTGGATGATCTGATCAATCTGGTGGAGCATGGGCGGAATTATATTGCGGTTACAGGACCGAGAAGGTTCGGAAAATCGGTTATGGCAGCGATGGTTGGCTCTTTCTTTGGCAAAGGCGCGGACAGCTCAGAGGTGTTTGCGCCTCTTAAGGTTGCAGGAAATAAAAGATATGCAAAGCATTTGAATCAGCATAATCTGATTTACATTGATTTTAGCAGGGATGTATATGGATGTGTATCTTTCAGAGACTATATTAAAACCATTAAAATGAGATTATTTCATGACCTGAGAGAGGCATATCCGGATGCGGGGATTCAGGAAGAAGATTCTCCGGGGGCTGCCTTGCGGATTGTATCGCTGGCATATAAAAATGAAAAGTTTCTGATGGTTTTTGATGAATGGGATTATGTTTTTCATAAAAGCTATTTTACGGAGGCAGACAGGGGGGAGTTCACCGCTTTTCTGGGAGATATAACGAAGGGCAGAGCCTATGTCGAGATGGCATACCTGACGGGTGTTCTCCCAATCAAAAAATACTCTGCCAGTGACACCATGAACCATTTTGATGAATATAACATGGCGAGCAGTGATATGTACGGCGCGTATTTTGGATTTACAGGGGAGGAAGTGGATGAATTGTACCGGAGGTATCTGAAAAGTCATTTCAGGCCGGCTTTCTCGCGGGAGGATCTGGCCACATGGTATGACGGATACCACATGGAAGACGGATACAGTATGTACAATCCCAATTCAGTTGTACGTGCCCTTACGCGGAATAAACTCAATAATTACTGGACGAAGGCAGGAGAGTACGTTGAGTTGAAGGATTACGTGCTGAATGACATCGATGGCGTAAGGGAAGCAGTGATGCTGCTTGCGGCCGGTGAGCCGGTGGCGGTGGATATTTCGGAATATGCGTCTACCGCAGCGGAATTGAAATTCAGGGATGAGATATTGTCTGTCATGACAGTATATGGCTATCTGAATTATTATAACGGCTATGTGCGAATTCCGAATAAGGAGCTTGAACTGGAGTTTGACAAGATTGTACGGACGGAGCCGAAGTACAGTTATATGCGTGAACTGGAAAGAGAATCCGCTCGTATTCTGCAGGCAACATATGATGGGGATGAGGAGACGGTCGGAAAGGTGTTAGCCATTGTACACACCACAGAGTCTCCCTTAAAGGCATATAATGATGAGGCAGAGTTGTCCGGCAGCGTGAAGCTTGCATATATTGCCGCCAGAAATAAATACGATATGGAGCGTGAGGATCAGGCGGGCATTGGTTATGTGGATTATATTTTTTATCCATATAACCGTTCAGACGATGGGATTATCATTGAACTGAAGGTGGATGATTCTCCTGAGAACGCGCTAAAGCAGATAAAAAACAAAAATTACGCGCTGAGGTTTCAGGGAAAAATCGGAGAACAGCCAAAGACTGCAGGGAGAATTATTCTCGTTGGCATCGGGTATTATCGCAAGGATAAAACACACCGGTGCAAGATTGAGATGCTGGAGCCGGATTTGCCTGCCTGAAAATATTGAAAGAAAAGAGAACCTTCCATGTCCAATGAAAAAGAAGCCTCCGTGGAGGCGCAGAAAGCAGAACTGTTTGAGAAAACGCCGATCCCCAGGGCGGTCATGAAGCTGGCCATCCCCACAGTATTAAGCTCCCTTGTCATGGTGATTTATAACCTGGCGGACACTTATTTCGTGGGAATGCTGAATGATCCCACCCAGAATGCGGCGGTTACCCTGGCGGCTCCGGTGCTGCTGGCCTTCAACGCTGTCATCAATCTGTTCGGTGTGGGCGGTTCCAGCCTGATGAGCCGTTACCTTGGGCAGAAGGAATACCGGGCTGTGCAGAAGAGCTCCGCCGTCAGCTTCTAC
>JAJQID010000110.1 GCA_021199405.1 Lachnospiraceae bacterium | reverse complement strand
CCACTACCCTGATGTGCGTTCCCACCGCCTGCTCCAGCATATCCTCCAACGCCGTCACCTGCGCCGGATCCTGCCCAAAATAATCGCTGTCATACCCGTCCGGAATGCCGATGATCAGCTCCCCCGCCTCCGACACCGACAGCTGAGCGGATTTCAGACTGGTTTTCATCAGCCCCGCTGTATTCTGGCGTATCGCAGGAAACTGCCTGATGACCTCCTTCACCTCCTGGGGCGTGGCCGCCGGAATGGGAGGTCTTTCCACCCTCGGCTGCCTCCCCTGCTCATTTTCTCCGGCAAAGGCCGCTCCCGGGCTTTCCCCGAAGCCTGCCGCCAGCACAATCCCCTGCTCCAGCTTTTCCTCCACGGTGCGTACCCGACCCGAGAGAGCCTCCGTGTCGATTTCCATCTGAGGCTTGCACAGCTTGATCAGCGCGATCTCCACCAGCACTCTTTTATTGCCGGAATAACGAAGCTGACCTGTCAGCTCGGACAGGATACGGATATATCGAAGCAGCCGATCCACATCCAGCGCCTGAGCTTCCTCCCGAAGCCTGGCCAGATGATCCCCGGGCACCTCCATGATGTCCTCCATGGCCCGCACCTCAGCTTCATCCCCGCTGGACAGAGAGGTCTTTAACAGCAGAAGATTGCGCAGGTACCAGGTCAGATCCAGCACAAACTGAGACAGCTCCCGTCCCTGCACCACCACATCCTCCAAAAGCTCAATGGCCCGCACCACATTGCCTGAGAGGATGGCACGCACCAGCTCAGAAAACACGCCTGTGTCCACCGCTCCCAGCACATCCAGCACCTTGTCAAAGGTCAGCTCCTCGTCCATGTGAAAGGCAATACACTGATCCAGCAGACTCAGGCCATCCCTCATGGAGCCATCCGCGCTCTTTGCCAGATAACGCAGCGCTTTCTCCTCAATGACCACGCCCTCCGCGTCAGTGACCTCCTTCAGCCTTCCCGCCAGAGTATCAATGGAGAGCCTGCGAAAATCATAGCGCTGACACCGGGACAAAATGGTGATGGGAATCCTGTGAACCTCTGTGGTCGCCAGAATAAAAATCGCGTAGGAGGGCGGCTCCTCCAGGGTTTTCAGCAGGGCGTTGAAGGCCCCTGGGGAAAGCATGTGTACCTCATCGATAATATAAACCTTGTACTTTCCCTCCGCGGGAGAATAACTGACCTCGTCGATGATCTCACGAATATTGTCCACACCATTATTGGATGCGGCATCGATCTCCACCACATTCATGCTGGTGCCGGCCCCGATGGACCTGCAGGCCGCGCACACACCGCAGGGACTGCCATTCACCGGCGTCTCGCAGTTCACCGCCTTCGCAAAAATTTTGGCCACGGAGGTCTTGCCTGTGCCTCTCGTTCCCGTGAAAAGATAGGCATGGCCGATTCTGTCCGCCCTGATCTGATTTTGCAGGGTAGTCACAATATGCTCCTGCCCCCGGACCTCCTCAAAGGTGGCCGGGCGGAATTTTCGATATAGCGCCGTGTATGCCATGCTTTTCCTCTCTCATAACAACCGCCGGGCTTTTGACCCGGCGGTCCTGCTGCCTTTTGTTATAAACTCTTTCCCTGAATACCTCTCGGTCAGAGCCCCGATTTCCCATCAGTCTCCGAAAGAAATTCCCAGCATCTTCGCTTCCTGAATGATGGTGGCGTCCGGGGACAGATATTTCAGCTTGCCGGCCACATCCTCTAAAGATACGCGGACAATCTCTCTGTCCTTATAGCCCACCATGAAGCCGAACTGCCTGTCCAGAATCAGCTTGCCGGCTTCTGCACCCAGACGGCTGGCAAACACACGGTCGTAGGGGCAGGGGCTTCCGCCGCGCTGCACATGGCCGGGAACGGTCACTCTCACCTCGCGGCCGGTCTTTTCCTGAATCCTGGCCGCCACCTCATAGGAAACGGAAGGATAGGGATAATTCTCCATTTTTTTCTTCATTTCCTTCTTGGACAGCTTGGCGTCCTCCTTGGAAATGGCGCCCTCCGCCACCGCGATGATGGTGAAGCGGCTGCCGTTTTTGTCTCTTTCCTCGATCTTTTTGCAGATCTTATTGATATCGTAAGGAATCTCGGGAAGCAGAATGATGTCAGCGCCGCCGGCCATTCCGGCATTCAGCGTCAGCCATCCTACCTTGTGCCCCATGACCTCCACAATGAATACACGTCCATGGGAAGCTGCTGTAGTATGAATGCAGTCGATGGCGTTGGTGGCAATGTCCACCGCGGACTGAAAACCAAAGGTCATGTCCGTACCCCACAGATCATTGTCGATGGTCTTGGGCAGAGTGATGATATTCAGACCCTTCTCCCTCAGCAGATTGGCGGTCTTATGAGTGCCGTTGCCTCCCAGGATCACCAGGCAGTCCAGCTGAAGCTTGTAATAATTCTGCAGCATGGCATCCACCTTATTTAATCCATTGGCGTCCGGCTTCTCAATATCCTTAAACGGCGTCCTGGAGGTGCCCAGCATGGTGCCGCCCTCCGTCAGAATACCGGAAAAATCCTTCCCGGTAAGCATTTTAAACCGGCTGTAAATCAGTCCCTGATAGCCATCCAGGAATCCATAAATTTCCAGCGGTTCATCGCTCATGTTCAGAAGCGTCTTTACCACACCTCTCATCGCCGCGTTCAGCGCCTGGCAGTCGCCGCCGCTTGTCAGCATGCCTACTCTCAGCATAATTCTACCTCCCTGAAAAAAATTCTCAGCCCCTTCACCGGTTCTGCCGGTTTTTGTAATTTACATGCCGATCGCCGTAACCCCCGCGGCATGCCGGATACCAGCGGCCGGATTGCCGATATCCTTCGTGCTATTTATTAATCTAGCACATTTTTTCTTCATTTACAACGACTTCTTTGTACACTTACAGGATTGGTACGGCTTTTTTCCTGCTTTCCCATAATCATAAACCTGTTGTTCCTTCTTTCAACTGTTTCCCAAAACCACTTGCATTTCCCTCCTCTTTCTGCTACATTTTTTTCAGAGCATAGCTATGTTTATTTGAAATATAAAGCTCAGAAAGCCGCCATACAATGCGAAATTCCACTGTGACCCCCGATGAACAATTCATGAAAGAGGCTCTCCGACAGGCCCGGAAAGCCGCTGCCCTGGACGAAGTTCCTATTGGCTGCGTCATTACTCTGGGAAACAAAATCATCGCCAGAGGCTACAACCGCCGCAATACCGACAAAAGCGTCCTTGCTCACGCGGAAATCGCCGCCATCAGAAAGGCCGCCCGGGTTGTGGGCGACTGGAGGCTGGAGGAATGTACGCTGTACGTGACCCTGGAGCCCTGCCAGATGTGCGCGGGAGCCATCGTCCAGGCCCGGATTCCAAGGGTGGTCATCGGCGCCATGAACGCCAAGGCAGGCTGTGCCGGCTCCATCTACAATCTGCTGCAGGAGCCCCGTTTCAATCATCAGGCTGAGGTCTCTTACGGTGTTTTACAGACGCAGTGCAGCGAAATGCTGACCCGGTTTTTTACAGAGCTGAGGCAGAAGAAAAAACAGCAAAATACAGATACCGTTCTCCGGAACTCTGAGGCATAGAATACAGTGATATGCCGATACCTTTTTCCACACATAATTAAGGAGGTCTCTATGACAAAAATTTATTGGGCGGGAGATTCCACCGTACAGTACAACGACATCACCACCTACCCCTATGCGGGCATCGGACAGGCCATGCACCTGTTTTTGAAGCCCGGCGTGGAAGTCATCAACCGAGCCAGAAACGGCAGGAGCACCAAAAGCTTCATGGACGAGGGCCGACTGGCTCTCATTGAAGCCGTAATCTCGCAGGGAGATTTCTTTTTCATCCAGTTTGGACACAACGATGAAAAAATCAAGGATCCCGCCCGCTATACGGAGCCTTATTCTACCTTTAAGGAAAATCTGAAAATCTACATCGATGTGGCCCGCAATAAGGGCGCATACCCGGTCCTGATCACGCCGCTGGAACGCCGGTTTTTCACAGAGGACGGAAAGCTGACGAAGGGAGAGCACGGCGATTATGTGGCGGGCATGAAGCAGACCGCCGCGGAGGAGAATGTGCCTCTGATCGACTTAAACGCCATGAGCCGGGCGGAAATGGAAAAGGCCGGACCGGAAGGCACCAAAAGATGGTTCGCCCATGTGCCCGCGGGGATCTATCCCTTCTTTCCCGACGGTAAGGCGGACAACAGCCATCTGCAGTACGCCGGCGCCGTGGTGTTTGCCGGCTGCATCGCCAGAGGGCTGAAGGCTCTGGGCGGCGTCTACGCTGACCTGCTGGTGGACTGGGAAGAGGATCCCTCACAGAAGCTGGCGGCGGAAGCGGTGTTTCTGAACGACAGCAACCACTGATGCGGGTCTGAAAAATCACATTGACAAACAAATAAAAATTGTATAAGATGAATAAGTGCATCGATTGGGGCGGAGGCTCCTGTAGCCGGCCATTTCGTGCAGTGATGAAGTTTGGGTCTTACGCAAAGCGAACCTGCGAACCGTGTCAGGTCGGGAACGAAGCAGCACTAAGCAGAATTTCCTTGTGACGTAAGGTAGCCTGGCGGAGCTGTGCGGGTGGTAACGTGCAGGAGTTTCTCCCCCAGTCGATGCGCTTTTATTTTTTCATAACAATTTTCACAGCCTTTATTCTGTGCGGTGGTGACTCACCCCGCCCATCCTCTTTTTCAGAAAGGAGCCCTCATGTCCAGCCTGTGTACCCTCTGCCACAGGA
>JAJQID010000282.1 GCA_021199405.1 Lachnospiraceae bacterium | reverse complement strand
GCCTCCTGCCTCCGCTACAGAAAAGGCGGTGAGCTGCGTGGGATCCTCCCCGAAGGTCTCCCCCACACGGCCCCAGCGCTGGTCTCTGGCCACATCCGCCACCGGCGACAGGCACTTGCGCACGCCCACCGCCCTGGCCTGCTCACTGATAATCTCTCCCATCTCTCCGGCAAGCTCCGGCTGCCAGGTGGATGCCAGCGCTAACGGCATGGGGAAACTGGAAGCCTCCGCCGCCACCAGTCCGCAGGCGCTCTCATTCTGGATCAGAACAGGAATGCCCAGACGGGTCTTTTCCACATGGTATCTCTGGATGTCATTATAGGCCCTGGCCACCGACTTTGCCCCGCTGACAAAGCCCGTGGCAAACTGAGTCATTCTCCCCAGCCCGTTGGGAGCCATTTTTTTCAGCTTCTCCTCACTGACTGTTTCTCCATCACAGACCAGCATTGCCATAATGCAGGAAAGCTGTGCCACTTTTTCCTCCACTGTCATTTTTGCCAGCAGATCCTCGCAGAATTTGTGATTGTTCATTCCAACCTCCTTATGTTTATCATATTTCCATTATCTATTACTCCGTCCAGCTTCAGCAGTTCCGAATCTTTCACCTCATTCATCTGCCTTTTCTCAAAGACCTCACAATGCAAATGATAGTCTTTCATATCATACTTCCGTTTTTTGCTGCCTATATTGTACTTTACACGCTGAACATTATTTTGTCCATTACAAAATATTTTTTCATGTTTCTCCTGAGACTAAATGTCAATAGTTTTTTAGTAGCTTTCATAAATTTTCGTTATACTGTTGTACTTATGATAAAATTCTGATAGAATAATGATAATAAAAATCAGGAGGTGCTGTTATGATTCAAATCCGTCCGGTTTCCGACTTAAGGAATAAATTCCCTGAAATTGAAAATATGGTAAACGAAGGACAGCCTGTTTATCTGACGAAAAATGGTTACGGTGCCATGGTCGTCCTGAGTCTGGAGCAATATTCCGCTCTTACCGATGACATTGAAATAAAACTTGATGAAGCAGACAGACAGGCTGCTTCCACAGACAAGCGGTTATCCCACGAAACGGTATTTGCAAACGCAAGGAGAGCCGCCCATGCAAAATGAAACCTTTCAGCTTCGTTATCTTCCATTGTTTGAACAGGATTTACTCGATACGGTTGACTATATTACCAGTGTACTGCAGAATGAAGATGCAGCACAGCGATTAATCGATGACGTGGAAGCAGCCATCCTGAAACGACTGGATAACCCTCTTTCCTTTGAGCCATATCACTCCGCAAAGAAAAGAGACTACCCTTATTACAGAATATACGTGAGAAATTACACAGTCTTTTATGTAGTAATCGGCAACGTGATGGAGGTTCGCAGGCTGATCTATAACGCAAGAAATATTGATAACGTACTTTAAGACAAAACATATGGTTTATAAGCAGGCACCGGCAAGTGCAATGAAGATACTTGCCGGTGCCTGACGCTTTGTTATCCGGCATAGTACTGTTACAGAGACCGCGGAGGCGGAAGAAATCAATTCCATACTGATTTCCAGACCAGCAGATGATAATGATATTTAAACGTCGCGCACCGGGGACTAAATGTCAATAGTTTTTAGTAGCCTTTCAATATTTCCTATAATCTCACCATATAAAAAATATTAAAATTATCGTCTCCTGCTTGCCTTTTCGTCCAAAACAGGGTATAATCTGGACGAAAGGGTCGTGTGGCTGGACGAAAAGAAAAAGCAAATCAGCCCGGGTGATATATGAGAGATTTTGATTATTCCAAACTTGCACAAAAGACATGGGATATGGAAATCATTACCTGTCTGTCAAAAATATATGAATGCAAAGGCCGGCAGAACTTATTTATCCGGCAAAAGCCGGTCGAGCTGACCCGTATGGTTGAAATTGCTAAGATTCAGAGCACCGAAGCATCAAATAAAATAGAAGGAATTGTGACAACCGGCACGAGAATGCGGCAGCTGGTAGAAGAGAAAACAACGCCCAGAAATCGTGATGAAAGTGAAATTATGGGATACAGAGATGTTTTAAATACAATCCATGAAAGCCACGATTTCATTCCGGTGAAGCCCTCTTATATCTTACAGCTCCACAGAGACCTGATGAAGCGCGCCGGATTATCCTACGGAGGGCACTTTAAAAATGTACAGAATTACATTAATGAAACACGACCCGACGGAACACAGGTGACACGTTTTACACCGGTTGCTCCCTATGAAACAGAGGCCGCAGTCGAAGCAATCTGCGACAGCTACAAAAGAACGCTGGCGATGGAAACGGTTGAGCCGCTTATTTTAATTCCTGCATTTATATGTGATTTTCTATGCATTCATCCCTTTAATGACGGAAACGGAAGAATGAGCCGATTACTGACGCTTCTCCTGCTCTATCAGAATGGCTATGAGGTTGGAAAATACATCAGTATTGAAAAAAGGATTGAAAGCACAAAGGACATTTATTATGATGCTCTCGAGAAAGCAGATCACGGCTGGCACGAAGAAAAAAATGATCCGACTCCGTTCATCCGCTATATGCTGAAGGTCATTTTGGCCTGTTACACAGAATTTGAGGAACGAGTTGAGATTGTCGAAAAAAACGGAGTCAGAAGTTCAGCCTATGATGTGGTGAAGGCTTATATTGCCGGAAAGGTGGGAAAGTTTACGAGTGCGGAAGTAATTGTTTCCTGTCCCAGTATCGGACGCTCTGCTGCCTTATCGGCACTAAAACGCCTTACTGAGGAAAAAGAAATCATAAAAATGGGAACTGGAAGATCTACCTGCTATATCAGGACAGATTCCACTGGTTAACAACAAATAATTAAGAATCCTTCAAAAGCACCTGCAAGCATAACAAAGTGTCTGCAGGTGCTTTTCCTATAGTTCAGCCAGTCTGCCATTGTTGAAATAATAGATATTTTCCCGTTTATATCCATATTTTGAACCAACAACGCTGATATGTGGCTCGAATGTAAAAAATGCCACATCTCCTAATCTGGCTTTATTTCCCTTTTCTATGTAAATACGATCATCCTTTGACCTCACAATGGAATGACCTAAATTTCCCATAAAATCCAGGTTGATATATCCACTATCCTCTATGACTTTATTCATGTAATCATAAAGTTCCTCAAAAGTTGTATTCTCCGTCACAAATTTTATCATTTCTGCATGGAGAAATTTTTCCATCAGAAGCCCACATTTCCATTCTTGGGTAATTACATTTTCTGTTTCTACGACCCGTCCATTCTCAACAATGATAGTTCTTGCATAGTCTCCCCATACATTAGAATTCTGTGGGCTTAAATCTATCGTAATAATATCATTATTCTCAATCCTTCTGTCACTGGTGTGATATTGCCTGCCGGAGACAGATGCAGCTGTTTCATCTCCTGCAAAAACAAAGGCGCCTATATCCCAATACCAAAAGGAAGCCGCTCCCAGCTCCAGCATTTTCCTTTCGCAGAGATCCCTTATATCCAGCAGCTTCATGCCTGAATAGATATTTTTTCGTGCATAGCGGATCGTTTCTTTTGCAATATTTTGAACCTCAGTATATTCCATCATACCCACACAATCTCTTCCTGAAGGAAGTTTTTCTTTTCACGTCCTACCGCTTTAAAGTATATCAGAGCGACCGTCTTAAAACAATTGAAACCTTTAGAGTAACGCACTTATTTCAATCTTTTTATAAATTTTACTGATGTTTCACAAAATACTGCAACGATATTCTATATTCCAAATACCACGTCGCCCCGCCTGAGACTAAATGTCAATAGTTTTTTAGTACCTTTCTCAAAAAAACTTCAAAAAAAAGCCTTGACTTTGCCCTAAGGGCAAGAATTAATATCATAAGTAGAAGGTAACAATATGGGGTACAAGGTAAAATGGATTGAAGATCATTTAGGGGTAACACGAAAGGCGCTAAGAACATATGAGGAAAAAGGGTTAATGCCTAAAAATGAAGGCGGTCAATATCGCGATTATACTGATGAGGATATTGATCGTATCTGGTCAATCAAAGTACTTCAAGGGATGGGATATTCTTTGAAGGAGATTGCTAATATCGGAAAGGATGATGATTTTGACCCTGACGAATCAATTGCTGAAAAAATAAAAGATTTAGAAAAGGAGCAAGAATAATGGCAAAAAGGAAAATATTGGATAAATAGGAGGATGATGAAAAATGTTAGTGCTAGGTGTAAACAAAATTTTGAAATGGTGTCAGATTACCAGTGGTGGAAGAACGTATACCTGTCCAATCAAGTACATCAATGGAGAATTATTTTTTCATTTCAAAAAAAGGTGGCATAAGGTAGCTGAACATTTAGCCGATCATGCTGATGAACTAGTTGAGGTGAGTGGCAAAATTATTTCACAGCCATTTAAGAAATAAAAATTCTAATGTGGGAGGGAGGCTCTGAACAAACAGAGTGTTATCCGGCGCTTTTTTTGACTCTGATCCTCCTCAAATTCAGGCGAATTAAAATAAGGCATGATATAAATTATTCTGACGGGTTATCCGCCGGATTGTTTTATGTCATGCCTTTGTGGTATTATAGTCTCTGTTGCGTATACTGTAAAAAAATAGCAGACCCCACCCTGACAAAGTTCGGTCTGCTATCCGCTACACTTCGCACACCGGCGATTGCCTGCATGTGCATACCTCATAAATTGCTTGAAGTTTTAAGTCAGTTTTTCACTCGTTTTTATTTTA
>JAJQID010000198.1 GCA_021199405.1 Lachnospiraceae bacterium | reverse complement strand
CTCCATCACAGAGCCCTCTGCTCCCGCGAATACCTGCGTTTCCAGATAATCTGCAAGTGACATCTTATTGCCCTTCACCATATAGGCCGCCAGCAGAGCCATGCCCCAAGGGCCGCCCTCTCCGGCAGTTTCCATCACCGCCACCGGAGCGCCCACGGCCGCCGCCATAAATTTCTGTGCCACGCCCTCGGTTTTAAACAGACCGCCGTGGCCCAGCATGGAGTCTACCTTCACCTTCTCTTTCTTCAGCAGGATATCCAGCCCCACCTTCAGAGTGGCCGCCGCAGAATACAGGTTGGCCCGCATGAAGTTGGCAAGAGTAAATTTACTGTCAGGCCGGCGCACAAGTAAAGGCCGCCCCTCGTCAAAGGCAGTCACGCCCTCCCCGGAATAATAATTGTAAGCCAAGACACCGCCGCAGTCCGGGTCGCCCTCCAGCGCTTTCCGGTAAAGCGTACCATAAAGTGTGTTCATGTCCACACTGACGCCAAGGCTTTCCGCGAACTGCCTGAAAATTCCAACCCAGGCATTCAGGTCCGAGGTGCAGTTGTTGCAGTGCACCATGGCCACCAGCTTTCCATCCGGCGTGGTCACCAGATCCAGCTCCCTGTGCACCTTCTGAAGTTCTTTCTCCAGGACCACCATGGCAAAGATGGAAGTCCCCGCGGAAATATTGCCGGTGCGCACCTTCACGCTGTTGGTGGCCGCCATACCGGTGCCCGCATCGCCCTCCGGCGGGCACACCGGAATTCCCGCTTCCAGCTTTCCTGTGGGATCCAGAAATCCGGCGCCGGCCTCCGTCAGCACTCCGCCCCGTTCTCCGGCGCACAGCACCTTCGGGAAAATGTCCTGAAGTGTCCAGGGCATGCCCTGGGAGGCCGCAATCTGATTAAAGGCGGATACCATTTTTTCATCAAACTGCTTTGTTTTTGTGTCAATGGGGAACATGCCCGAGGCCTCACCCACGCCCAATACCTTCTCTCCGGTCAGCAGCCAGTGAATATAGCCCGCCAGCGTGGTCTGAAAGCAGATATCCTTCACATGGGGCTCCTTATTCAGCATGGCTTGATACAGGTGGGCAATGCTCCAGCGCTGGGGAATATTATACTGAAATAACTCTGTCAGCTTCCCGGCTGCTTCCTCGGTGATGGTGTTGCGCCAGGTTCGGAACGGCACCAGAAGCTCATCATTTCTGTTAAAGACAAGATAGCCATGCATCATGGCACTGACGCCCATGGCCGCCATCCGGGTCAGCTCCACTCCATATTTCTCCAGCACGTCCCTTTTCAGGTCAGCGTATGCGTCCTGCACGCCGGCTCTCACATTCTCCAGAGAATAGGTCCATATCCCGTCCACCAGCTGATTTTCCCACTCGTGCTCGCCCTGCGCGATGGGGGCATGATCCGGCCCGATTAATACCGCCTTAATCCTGGTAGAACCCAACTCCATCCCCAGAATTGCCTGTCCGTCGGCAATCATTCTTCCAATTTCCTCCCGCGTTCCTTTCATGGCCGCTCCTTTCGTTTTGCGAAGTTTTTCTTATTATATCGTGACAAAAAACGTCACGATCCAATTCGCCGTTCGTCAAATGCATGCGAGCATGCATTTTCCTCACTTTCGCTCATTATATCACATACCTGTGGAATATTGATATAAATTTTCCATGGAAATTTCATTCCATGCTGCGTTATTTGGAGCGGTATTTGGAGCGGTTTGCAATTCCGGCTTGCGCGTACAGATATTTACAGATATAATTGTGATTTATCAGTGAGGTGAAAAAATGATACCGGAAATCTCCATTCTTCTCATCGCTGCCGCTGTCCTTGTCCTGTGCGGCCTTATTTTCATATTATGTAAAAAAAGAAAGAGCCGTCCCGGTCCGCTGGACGAAATGGAGGGACATGAATTTGAAGAATACTGTGCCCGGCTCCTGCGCACAAAGGGCTTTCAGGAGGTGCGCGTGACAAAGGGCAGCCGGGATTTCGGACTGGATATTCTGGCAGAAAAAGATGGGGTCAGCTATGGCATTCAGTGCAAGCACTATGCCTCCCCGGTGGGGGTGAAGGCCGTCCAGGAGACCTATGCGGGAAGGGATTTTTACGACTGCATGGTGGGCGTGGTCATGACCAACCAGTATTTCACGGAGCCCGCAGTGGAGGCCGCCCGGAAATTAAAGATTCTTCTCTGGGACCGGGGCTATCTGGAGGAAATGCTGGCGGAGCTGGAGGACAGCTGAATACGGCTATTCCTGCCCCAGTCTTTCTCTCAGAGAGCTAAAATCCGCCGGACCCGCGGACAGAAGCCACTGGTGGAACTCCTTCTCCATAGACGCCGCCCCGCTTTCAAGGGCAAGCTCCTTCAGCTCCAGAATCTCCAGATATCCCACATAGTATTTGGGGTAATTGGCAGGCGTATTACAGATGGTTTCATAGACCGCGCTGATGTTGCCGCTGCCAAAGCCCAGACTCTGCAAAAGCTTCTGCACCTGCACCAGCGTTGCCCCGTCATAATGAATGAAAATATCCAGAATGGAGCACAGGCACAGCTGCAGCTCCCGGTTCATCTGCGCCGCTCGGACAGTATCCTCATAATCCTCTCCGTACACCTCTGCCAGCAGCTCCGCCGCATACTGGCAGGCACAGGCTTCCGCATAAAGTCCCCAGCCCTCCACATATCCTCCGAAATACAGAAGCTGCCGGATGAAAGGCGCCTCCTTTTGCGTCAGCGCGTTCTGACTGTACACCGTCTGGTAAAGGTGCCCGGGGAAGCCCTCGTGAGCCAGCGTCGTATAGAGGCTCAGGCCCTCATATCCATTGCTTTGATTAATATAAATCGTATGCTCCTGATTCTGATCCACCGGAGGCGTCAGATAGAAGGCCGGAGCCATCATTTCCTCCAGGCCGGAATCCACCGGCTTCAGTGTGACAGTCTGAGCAGTTTCATCTGCCCCGGCATTTCCGATCCGGGATACTGAAAGTGCGGGAAAATCCTCCCCCATCCGCTGATACAGATCCTCCAGCATCTCTGCTTCCTGCTCAATGGGAAAATCATATTCTGAAATGACATTCCCTTCAGTAATAAGCTCCTTATACTCTGTGTACAGCTTCTCAAATCTTTCATAAAGCAGGTCCTTGATTTCCCCCACCGACCGGTCGGAACCGGTGGCGTCCGCCAGTAAAAGAGCATAATAATCCGCTCCCCCGGAATATCCGGAAAGCCCTGCCATCTCATCCGCTCCAGGAATTTCCCGCAGACCCTCCGCCAGCTCCTGATAGGCCAGCGCCAGCTCCGTCAGCAGCTCCCCGTTTCTCTCCGTCAGCTCCGCTATGTCCTCCTCTGTCAGTTCCCCTTCTCCATCCGGGTTTTCCTCTCTCTTCTGCTCTGCCTGACCCGTCGCTTCCCCGCCTGCAATCCCTGACGTTTTCCCATTTGTCGATTCCGCCGTTTCCCCGTCCGCAGCCTCCCCGCTCTCCCGCAAATCCTCCAGTCTTTCCGCAAAGGTAGTCTGCAAAAAATGAGAACCTGCGGCCAGCTGCTCTTCGTTCAGTACACTTTCGCACTGCCGGGCCGCCGTCTCCAGATTTCCCTCATACTGCAAAATACCGTTCTCCGCCTGCAGCCTTGCATAGGTTAAAAGTCCCCTGAAATAATCCGGCAGCTGGGAAAGCAGCGTCAGGTAATTTTCCACATCCTCCCGGCTGCGGAACGTATACTCCGCCAGCAGAACCGGCAGCTGAATATGGGAGCCATCGGAAGGAGAAAGCGGATTTTCATAATAGAAATATTCACTCAACTGACCTTCCAGGGTAAAATACCGGTACAGCAGCTGCCAGGTAAACGCCTCCTCCTCTGACAGACTGTCCGGGTCATATCCGTTCAGGCAATCCAGGTATTCCTGCCAGACATCTTCCTTTTTTTCGTAGGTCTCCTGATCAAAGCTCAGCAGGGTCGTGGAAAGTCCGCCATACCCCATGCTCTCCGGATCCGCAAGGGTATAATGCAGCTTCAGCGGATTGTTGTTCAGGCTGCTCTTTGCCAGATTCTCGCAGAATGCGGAAAAAGAATTCCGCCCTGAAAAATAAAAGACGCCCGCCATAAGCGCCAGAGCCAGCGCAGCCAGCCCAAGCCCCACCGCCCATTTTCTTTTTTTATTGTTCAACAGCTTCATACCTCTCCGCCCGTCACACAGTTAATACAGGATATGCGATGGTAAATCCAAAAATTCGTTACTGCTCCCGCCCGCTTCGCGTTCATTTCCTCACATTACCGCCGCCAGAAATACACTGGCCGCCACGCCCGCAAAGGTGGCAAAAAGTGCTCCGGGCAGGGTATACCTGGTCCTTGTGACCTTCACCGCCAGAAAGTAAACTGACATGGTATAAAAAACAGATTCTGTGCTGCACATCATTACCGCCGCCGTTTTTCCGGTCAGAGAATCCGCTCCGTAATTTTTAAAAATATCCAGCACCAGACCGGTAGCCGCGGAATTGGAAAACAGCTTCGCCAGAATCACCGGATACAACTCTTTACCAACCCCTGTCCATTCCTCCAGCCCGCTCATGAGATTCGCCAGGAAATCAAGCAGACCTGAAGAGCGCAGTACCCCAATCGCCACCAGCAGCCCCAGCAGCGTCGGCAGAACCTTCGCAAGACTCTGCAGCCCCTCCCCCGCGCCCTCCAGAAACTGGCTGTAGAAAGGCTTATTGCGGAACCCCCCATAGCCCCCAATCAGTCACGTTTACCCAAAA
>JAJQID010000012.1 GCA_021199405.1 Lachnospiraceae bacterium | reverse complement strand
GTATACACCGCCATTCCAAGCCGGTCTTTTAAATCCCCGATATCCATGCCGCTGACTATAAAGGGCTCATTGCACACCAGCTCCGAAGGAGCATAGCGCATCATCTCATCCTTCAGCTTCTGCAGATCCTCCACCTCAGTCACATAATATTCACCGGTAGAGACATCGCAGGCAGAAATGCCAATCCGTCCGGAAATGTATGCCACACACATCAGGAAATTATTCTGATTCTCCTGAAGGGCCTGAGCGTTGGTGACAGTTCCCGGCGTCACAATGCGCACCACGTCCCTCTTGACCAGCCCTTTGGCCAGCTTCGGATCCTCCAGCTGCTCACAGATGGCCACCTTGTAGCCCTTGCTCACAAGCTTATTTAAATATCCCTCCACCGCGTGGTAGGGGATTCCGCACATGGGAGCCCGCTCCTCCAGCCCGCAGGACTTCCCGGTCAGGGTCAGATCCAGTTCCTTTGACACAGTCAGCGCATCGTCAAAGAACATTTCATAGAAATCGCCCAGACGGTAAAACAGGATACAGTCCTTATATTCTTCTTTTGTCAGCAGATACTGCTGCATCATCGGCGTCATTTCAGCCATTCTCTTTTGCCACCTGTTCTCCCATGTAATAAAATCCCAGGCACCTGACAAGGCGAACCATGACCAGCTTTCCGATCAGGTCCTCCGTACCCGGAAAATGAACCAGAGTATTGTTGGACATTCTGCCGGTCATCAGACGCTCATCCTGTCCGTTTTTTTCTTCCACAAGGACTTCCACAGTCTGGCCCTCATACTGCCGGATGCGCTCTCTGGAAACCTCCTGCACCTTTTGCAGCACCAGATCAAAATGCTTTTTTACCACATCATCAGGCACCTGACCAGCCATGGACGCAGCAGGCGTTCCGGTGCGTCTGGAGTAAATAAAGGTAAAGGCGTTGTCGTACTGTACCTTCTCCACCACATCAATGGTTTCCAGAATATCCTCGAAGGTCTCTCCTGGAAAGCCCACAATAATATCCGTGGAGATGGCCATGTCCGGAATTTTCTCCCGGATTTTGGCCGCCAGCTCCAGATAGGATTCCTTTGTATAAACCCGGTTCATGGCTTTCAGAATCCTGGTGGACCCGGATTGTAGGGGCAGGTGCAGATGACGGCAGATTTTCTTTGATTTCGCCATCAAGTCGATTAGCTCATCAGACAGGTCCTTGGGATGGGAGGTCATGAAACGGATGCGCTTCAGACCCTCGATCTGCTCTACCCGCTCCAGCAGCTGAGCGAAGGTAACCGGGTGCTCCAGATTTTTGCCATAACTGTTCACATTCTGTCCAAGCAGCATGATCTCTACCACGCCGTCCGCCACAAGCGCTTCAATCTCCGCAATAATATCCTCCGGTCTCCGGCTCCGCTCCCGGCCACGGACATAGGGAACAATACAGTAGGTACAGAAATTATTGCAGCCAAACATAATATTGATGCCGGATTTAAAGGGATATTTGCGTTCCACCGGCAGATCCTCCACAATCTGGTCCGTATCCTTCCAGATGTCGATGGTCATACCGCCGTTATTTTCAAACATGGAGTTTAACAGCTCCGGAAATTTAAAAATATTATGGGTGCCGAAAATCAGATTGACAAAGCGGTAGCTCTTTTGCAGCTTTTCAATGACGGCAGGCTCCTGCATCATGCAGCCGCAGAGGGCAATCTTCATCTGTGGGTTCTGGCGCTTATAGCGCTTTAACTCGCCCAGACGGCCGTATACCCGCTGATTGGCGTTGTCCCGGACAGTGCAGGTATTGTAAATAACAAAATCCGTCTGCTCCGTCTCCACGATATCGTAGCCCACAAGCTGTAATATTCCGACCAGCTTCTCACTGTCCCTGGCGTTCATCTGACAGCCGAAGGTGACCACGCAGCAGCCGGGCTTTCGTCCCAGCTCTTTGGTCAACGCTTCCACATGTCTTCTGACCTTCGCCATATAATAATACTGACGTTCTGTCTCGTTTGCGGGCACAGGGCCGTAAATATCAATTTTTTCTATCAATGCCGACACTTCATCGGCGTTCTCTTTATTTACATATATTGCCATGCAATGATTCCTTATATAAATGGTAATGGCTGTGGTGCAGTGTACCAGACACAAGTGTATCTTCTTAATTATAATTTTGATTAAAGTGCAATCTATGCGCCATCCGTTGCGTTGTTGTCAGACAGCATAGCCAGCCTTATTTGTACAACGCAAAAAGCGCGGCAGTTATGCCTGTCACGCTTTGAAGGATTGGGCCGGCAATTGAGTCGTTTTTCATTTTACTGTCAACAGACTAAAATTGCAAGCCCTATTTATGATGTGTTTCCTGCTTAAACCGTTTCAGGATCCAATTACTTACGCGGAATTTCGTCTGCAAAAGTCTTTGCCGCCTCTTCAAACTCACTTTCTGTATCTGCAAAACCTTCTGCTCTTCCATTACCGGGGTCAGACCTCAATATAGTCCTGGAATCCTGGCGCGATCATCTTGCGATCACTTTCCGAAACATCCAATGCACTCATTGCCTGTTCATCAGTCAATCCCATGTTTTCCATCAAACTTCTGATGTTCTGGATGAGAGTTTCAATTCGGCCCTTTTCTTCGGCTCTCTGATTTAATGTCTGAATCGCCTGACACACGTTTAGTTTCACCTCACTTTCACCCATAGTCAAACTTGCATTTACGCAAGCATTCAATACATCCACTTCTATTCTTCCAAGATGCTGAAACCCTTCATCAGAATTCACTGCGTCTTCCAGTTTATCCGCATATTGGGAGTACTTGATAAAAGCCAGTACCTCTTTCAGTGAAGTATTGAATTTATCAAAATCATCATCGACTAATGCCTCCGGAGCTATCAGATTGATTTTATAATCCGGGACAACCGCAAGCATCTCTTCATCATCGTATTCAAACATCTCGTGAATTGACATCGGCCCATCCCATGCTTTCGCTCCAAAGTAGATGACGAGTGTCACTACTGGCATCAGTTTATCACCTTTCATAAAGCCAGAAAGATATTCGTCACTGCCCGCGCCCTTGTAATCTCCTGCCTTTTTATGGGATGCAATTGCCTTTTCGACCTGCTTCGCATACTGCAGGGCATCATAAAGCATATCCTTTACAGCCATCGCATAATGCACATTGCTTTGATTTTCGACAGCCAAAACAAGAAACGCTGTCTTTTTATTCGTCATTGCCGTAACAGACTTTATGACATCGCGGATTCTCTGAACCGGCTGCTCCACATCTTCTGCACTGCCATATGGTACACCGATTTCCCGTGTATCCAGTTCCTCAAGGCTGTTTGGGTCAATGACCTGCCTGCCGCCGTACACATAGTAATTAAACGCATCCGCAAAGATTTCATTACGCTGCATATATTTCGCAGTGATTGTATCTTTTACACCCATCGGAAGCACCACCTCCGCGACAAAGATAACGTCAGAGTATCTGGCTTCTTCATCAAAAGGAACGACGTTCTTCCAACAATGACACACCCCTCTATACAGCGCTCCGCCTCACCGGGCGTTATCCCCTTAGATTCGTTCCCCACCGCTGTCAATATATGCGGTAAAATGCATTGCTTTGACGACAGCCTTTTCTTGTATGTATTGTATTGAGTTTTATCATTCGCGGCAGTCATAAAATATCTCAGCTCCGCGTCCAATGATCGGCCTCCCTTTTTGTTTTATGAAAGGATCCCTTTTCCTGAAAAGAGTATACCATAAAATTTAGGGGATGTGGGGCGATATATCGCCCTTTTTGTAAATTTTTTATGAATTTTGCCGATTACCAAATATTGTAAATCGGACGCCATATTTTCCTCCTTTTGACCATGTTGTTGCACTCCATGCTCTCGTCTTGCAGATAAACTATCATAATTGCAATTTCGCCGCAAACGGCGTATACTATGAAAAATCAAAAGAAAGAAGGTGCTATCATGTCCTCTTCTACTAATATAGCGAAAAGCCTTGTCTTTGTTTCACAGTTCAATAAATAGTCTCTGCCTCACACAGATATACTATTATTCGCCTAACAGGAAACGCTTTCTCCTAATTTTTAATATCATTTAGGTGATTATTCTCCTGGTGCCCTTGACTTTCCCCTAATATTGCGTTATTATTAGGCGTAAAGAATGCCGTAATAGAAAAAAGGGAAATGATGAGAGCATTTGATTACACACAACTTGCCTCAAAGCAGTGGGACAGCGAGACACTGGGGCTTGTTGCACAGATACACGAATTCAAGGGACGCCAGGAAATGTTTTTGAAGCAGAAACCGGCAGTGCTTGATAAGCTGGTGAAAATCGCAAAAATCCAAAGTACCGAAGCATCCAATAAGATTGAGGGAATCGTAACTACAAACACCAGGATACAGCAGCTCTGCAATGAAAAAACCATACCCCGCAACCGGGATGAGGAAGAGATTCTTGGGTATCGTGATGTATTGAACACCATCCATGAAAATTACGAGTACATCCCTATCCGTGCATCATATATTCTGCAATTGCACAGGGATTTATACAAGTATTCTGAGAAAACCATCGGCGGGAGGTTCAAAAACACTCAGAATTTCATTTCTGAAACACACGCAGATGGTACGCAATTTGTCCGCTTCATGCCTCTTGCACCCTACGAAACACCGGACGCAATTGATGCTGTCTGCGCAAGTTTCAACCAGGCAATCGATGCCTGCACTGTTGACCCGCTCGTATTGATCCCCATTTTCATCAATGACTTTCTTTG
>JAJQID010000217.1 GCA_021199405.1 Lachnospiraceae bacterium | reverse complement strand
TACTGGGCCACCGCGCCCACATGGTAAGCGGAACCGCAGGCCACAATGCAGATATGGGAAATCTCTCCAAGCTCCTCATCCGTCAGCCCCACTCCGTCAAGCTTCAGCGCACCATCCTTCATCACAGAATTCAGAGTATCCTCAATGGCTCTCGGCTGCTCATGGATTTCCTTCATCATGAAATGCTCATAGCCCGCCTTCTCCGCGGCCTCCGCGTCCCAGAGAATCTCCACCAGCTCCTTCTCGATCTCATCGCCGTCCAGATTGTAGAAGGTCACCCTTCCGTCCTTCAGACGGCCGATTTCCATATTTCCAATATAATAAACTTTTCTCGTATATTTCAGAATTGCCGGCACATCGGAGGCAAGGTAGCACTCGCCGTCCGCCACGCCCAGAATCATGGGGCTTTCCTTCCTGGCCGCGAACACCTCCCCCGGATATTCCTTAAACATGATCGCCAGCGCGTAAGAACCGCGGATACGCACCATGGCGTGGTTGATCGCGTCCACCGGCGTGCCCAGATACTTCTTATAATAATAATCGATCAGCTTCACAGCCACCTCAGTATCCGTCTCTGAATAAAAATGATACCCGTTATGCTGAAGCTTTTCTCTCAGCTCCTGATAATTCTCAATAATGCCGTTATGTACGCCCACCACATTGCCGTCGTCGCTGCAGTGAGGATGGGCGTTATTCTCACTGGGCTCGCCGTGAGTGGCCCAGCGGGTATGCCCGATACCGCAGCACCCCTGCAGAGCCCTGCCGCCGTCGGTTTTCTCCGACAGCACAGCCAGTCTCCCCTTTGCCTTGACAATCTCAATCTCCCCATCCTGGTTTCTCACCGCCAGCCCGGCGGAGTCATAGCCCCTGTATTCCAGCTTGGACAGGCCGTCCAGCAAAATGGGCGCCGCCTGGCGCTGCCCGGTATAACCTACGATTCCACACATAGATTTGTCTCCCTTTTCATGAACTCTTATCTCTTTATCAATCAGACTGCGCTCACAGTGTTCAGATCCAAATAAGCTTGAGCTTCTGTTTTTGTGAGGTTAAATTTAATCATTATCCTTTTCCTGATATCATCTTCTGACAGTTTAAGGTCACGACATGTATCTATCACCGCCATAATTGCTGTTTCACGTCTCATATCTTCCATGACTTTGCACATACGCCGAACACTTCCTTTAGTCTCCTTAAAATGACGAACGCTCTTTTAAACCCACCTGAATCACCAGTTTTCTTTCATCACATCACAGAAAATAAATCCTCCCATTTTGTCTGTTAAAAAGATACCACAAATACCCCAGCTTATCAAGCTGAGATTTTAACGTGGTTTACATCCCAGCCCAAAAAAGCCGACCGGACTTTCTCTCAAAAATCCGATCGGCTTTCCCATTTCAAAATCAAAATAAAACCTCTATTTTTTCTGTCTGTATCCGGCGTAAATCAGGCCGCCCCCACATAGAACGAAAACCACGACCCACAGGAACAGCTGCGAGGAGTCTCCGGTCTGGACGCTTCCTACTGTCGTTCCCGCCTGAGATTCCGACGTTGCTTCCTCCACGGTACCGGTATCACTCGTCTCAGAACCGCTGTCACTGGCCCCGCTGTCTGTCCCACCTGAGCTGTCAGAACCGCCATCCCCTGAATCCGCAGGAGTTTCCGCCGGCGTCTCCGTGGGTGTCTCCGTCAGCGTCTCCGTGGAAACCGGTTTCCATATCGCCATATAGACCGCGTCCTCCGTCACCGTGTCCGCAATCTCCCTGTCCCAGCCCTCAAAGGTGTAGCCCTCCCGTGTGAGCGTTCCGGTATAGTCCGGCGTGTCCACTCCATAGGGAATTTCGGTCTGCACCTGATCCGGGAAAATCTCACTTTCCTCCACCCCGTCGTTATAGGTCACCCGATATCTGTCGTAGGCATAATAAAGCTTCAGAACCAGCGGCCCCGAGGTCAACCCGGAGGACTGCTGGACGCTGGAAAGCGACACCACCTTTACCGCTCCGGTGCTGACAGCAACGGCCGCACCGTCAGCAGCCGTCTGAGACCCGGCGCTTCCCTGCACCGCCTCTCCGGTACTGACAGCAACAGCCTCACCCACAGCAGCCACCTGAGACCCGGCACTTCCCTGCACCTCCGTTCCTGTGGAAAGCATTGTCAGGCCATAGGACGCGGAAGCCACAGGACTTCCCTCCGCTTCCGGGACATCCTCAGAGACCTCCTCCTGAGACTCCTCCATGGGCACCTCCAGCACAATTCCGCTGGGGATCCTCTCCGTGTGCTCCTTATTTTCATGATAATGCTCAAAGGACAGAGGCGTGGCGGTAACTTCACTGTCCGCCGCCGCGTAAAACTTCTCTGTTTTTTCCAGCTGATAGGTTCCGTCAGCCTGCTCCAGATAATGCTCCACCAGATAATAGCTCTCTCCGTTATGGAACACAATACCGTTCGCCTTCTGGGAAGGATCCTGATAAACCACCTGAGAAATATCAAAGCCGTCGTAGGTGCTGTTATTTCTCACACTGACGATCACCGTGTAAACGGAATCGTCATAATTCAGAAGAGCGGAGCTTCCGCCCTCCTGCTTCACAGTGTACTCATAATCCCCCACCCGGTCAAAAACCAGGGAAAAATCCACCGTGCCGGAGCCGGTGACCTCCGCGGCAGCGGGAGACGGCGCCGGAGAATTGCTGTCCACAGCCTCCACACTCACCCTGACCTGATCAGAGTCATCCGCCGTGACCACCTCCACGGTTATCTGGGGCTGGCCGCTCTGGGCCGCCTTCACCGGACTGGAAAAACCAAAAAGAAGAGCCGCTGCCGTCAAAAAACAGGCCGCTATGGCGACAATTCTGACACAGAACCCTGATTTTTTTTCAATAAGCTGACGCATCCCTGCTCTCCCTTCCTCCCGCGGTGCTTCCCCTCTTTTCACCGCGCTTTTTCCATTCTCACACCCTCATTGCTCCCGAAAGCACCTGCCCACTCTCCCACAGAAGATGGAACCAAAACTCACAGCAGTTCACTCCCTGACAAGCCGTCCAAACAGCACCACCCGTCCGTTAGTCACCGCGTCCTGACAGGTGGAAAATCCCACCACTTGGTCCTCCCCGGTCACCCCGATCTCCCGGTACTGCACCGCGATCCCGGAAATATAATCCAGAAGGGCGCTCACATCCCCGGTCTCCTCCGTATTATAGAGGCTGGTGTTGTAGACCGCCATATCGTAGGCGTCCACCTCCACCACCGCAAAAAGCTCGATCCGGTATGTCGCCTCCGGCAGCAGCAGACTCCCCGTCTGGTGAGCTGCAAAATACTCTTCCCCGGTGAAATCCACCACATCTCCAAACATGGCTCCGTTGTCCATGTGGTGCCCGTAAATAATACTGTAGCTGTCCGAAAAATCCGCCCCGTTGGCACTGCTCAGAAAGATAGCCCCGGACAGGGCAAAGTCCCCGTAAACATCCTTATTGACATACTCCATATCGGTCTCGCCCTGCACCACCGGATAATCAATGTGAGTATCGTCAATGGTCAGCCAGGCGCAGACGTCCGGATTGATCTCCTGAAGCTGCCCCAGCGTGGGATTCTCATCCGTCGTCCCGTCCTCCGCCGGCTTGTACGCCAGCAAATCATCGGAGGCAAAGGCCGCCGTGAATGTCATGTAGGTATCCCAGAGGGAATACCCGCCAAAGAGAAGCAGGAGCAGGATCAGAATGCCCGCCGCGAAGCTTACGATGCGGTCTCCCGCCCGCGCCAGTTTTGCCGCGTGTTCCAAGTCCTGCACCTCCTCTCTGGTTGTTTTTCAATGAAATAAATCCATTGTTTTGAAAAAAACTTCTTACCTTTTTTTAAATCAGTGAAAATAACGCTGCTTCAAAAAAAGCATTTCAATATTTTACTGCTTTGCCATCAAAATTAGTCAATGGTGCTGCGGCGTTTGCGGAAGAATACCACACAGGCTCCAAGAGCGATCACTACCATTGCGGCGTAAGGGCCGTAGGTGAGGATGACGCCGGTGGGCGTGATGGAATTCTTTGTATTTGTAAAAGTTACGAGACCTACCTGAGCCGAAGATGCCTGATTATCGGTGTTGACCTTTCCTGAAATGCTTCCGCTATCGCTTGAGTATCCAGCTAATGTTGTAACTCCAGTTGAGGACGTTACCGTTGTATATCCATTCGAATTCGCCACAATTTCAGTGATTTCCACAATGTCATTTTCGCTTAGTCCGTAAATTTTGATAGCCTCTGTGTTTTTTAAATTAATTTCAACTGATGAACTATTTGAAGTGATGGTTCCATTCTCAGCTTCTGTACCTAAATATGCACTAAATGTATTTGTACTCGTTGAATAGGTGCCAACCTCATAATAATACTTTTCACTTGTATTACCTGTCCCACCATTTACTGAAACATTAAATTTAAAGTCTTCTGTTACATCTCCATAGGCTCCAGTTGTAACTTTAGTAATAATCAGGTCATTTACAGTCCCGTTTGGTGTTGGATCCTGACTCGGATCAGTAGGAGCAACAACCCCATATGTATTCGTTAATCCACTGTACTTTGTAGTAGAAACAGACATTATAGTATATAAAACCTTGTAACCTCTGCTAGTTGTATCATATACTACAAATATATATAGATCATAGGTGTTATTATCATAGCTAATTCCTTCATATTGATCTCCAGAAGCTGTACTTTCTTTTACTTGATATTTGTATACGCCTGCATGACTAAATTTACTCACATCAATTGGTATATTTGCGTATTTTTCCACACTAGTTTCTGATAAAGATGCAATGTCTGATGAAAAAGCTATGGTTGTAGAAGCACTTATGGCACTACTAATACCGTTATAAAGCAATTCACCATCATACGTGTCTGTTCCTTCCACAACATCCGATGCCGGAGTAATTTCAAAATTGAAGGTAACATTTGGAGTATATACATTTTTCCGTTTATAAAGCGTTTTTTGAATTGTCAGTGTATTACTATTGGATTCCCAGTAAGGTATATTTGTTTGGCTAGGGGTATTGGTATGTGAATCATCCGCCGATGCCGTCACCGCCATCCCCACCATCATTACTACTGCCAGCACCAATGCCAGCAACTTTGAGAATTTCTTTGTCTTTTTCATGATGTTTATCCCTTCTCATAATAACTTGCGTGTTCCCACTCTTTGGTGGGAAATTAACTTGTTACATCTGGCAGGCTGCTCACAGACCGGAGCCCTTTTCCAGTTTGACCGGATGTTCACAGTTCAGAACATCTTGACATTTCTTCCTATATTTAAATACCGGAGCCAGTGCCTTTGTTATAGCTGTCTATAAACCAAAGCACCTCACTTTTGTTGCAACCGCCTGTAGCCGGAACACCGCACCTTTGACACAACTGCCACAAGCCAGATCGCCTCACATTTAATGCAGTTACCTATAAATCCAAGCGCTGCACTTTTGTTGCAACTGCCTACAAACCAGACCGCCTCACCACTGTAATCACCTTGCCCAGAGTCTCGCTTTCACTGACAGCCCCGAAATAACGGCTATCCTTGGCGCCTTGGCGTTGGTCGCAGAGGATGAAGTATTCACCATCTGCGAGGGTGACCGGGTAGGTCACGTCGCTGTCGTAGCGCGGAGTGCTGTAGTAGATGTCGTTCTCAATCACCGTGCTGCCGTTCACCACAAGGGTGGCGTACTCCGTGATTTCCACGGTATCACCGCCACGGGCTACCACCCGGCCTACGTAGAGCTCTCCGTCCTTCTGAAAAACCATGACCTCGTTGATGGACCATCTGTCCGCCAGCCGATAATAAAGGATCAGGTCACCCGCGGAAAGTCTCGGCGACATGCTGTCGTTCGGCATGGGAGTGATTCCAAAAACCACCCCGAACAGCACCGCCAGCAACACCGCCAGCGCCGCCAGCTTAAAGAAAAAGCTGTGAATATCCGCCTTGTCCGCCAGCCTCTGGCGTCTTTTTCGTATGACCTGCTCCGGAGTCAGCTGCATGCGCTTCTTCTCGGGAGGAGGCTTCCCCTTCGGTCTATCCATCGTCATCACCGCCTTCCTCCGCCAGCGCTTCCCGCGTCTCAGCCGACCTTTGAGGATATGCCGCGCCCTCGTCCCATTCCTCCTGATTTTCCCAGGAATGCAACTCTTCCGCTTTCCACATCTCAAGCGACTTCCGGCAATTTGCTGCTTCCATCTCCCTCTCATCAATCAGAGCCTGATAATAGGCCGCCTGCCTGTCCAGCACATTTTCGTATGTACGCTCCAGAGTCTCCAGCTTTCGCCACACATCCGCCTCATCCACCCCGCCGAAAAGCTTCCGCCGAAACTTCATCTTCCCCAGCAGCTCGGACACCGGCTCCAGATCCGGTAGCTTCTTCCCCGGCTCCCTCGGCTGATTCCCCACAGCACCCAGAGGAACACCGCCCTCATTCTTCTTACCTCTCATTATTTCAGTCTCCCTCCGTCTAAGAGCCCGTCCTCATGCCTCTTACCACACATCCTTCCGGCCTCTCTTTACACGGGAGACCTCATCCAGTTCCCCGCTCAACACACGCCTGCGGCGTTTATTCTTCCATCCAGCCGCCAGCAACACCACTCCCGCTGCCGTTCCTGTGCCAAACAGCAGCATGTAGGGTGCTGTGTCTGTAGAAGCTTCAGTAGGTACGATGATTGCAGACACTATAGCTGTCAACATAATTACACCATTACTATCAGCAATACTACTTAAAGAAGAAATAGAAAAATCAGTCAAAGCCGTACCAGTTGAATTTGGCCCACTATATCCATAGTTCCATCCTTTAACCGATGTATATACTATTGAACTCAAGTTAGGATTCGATATCGTCAAACTTGTATTTAGACAATAAGTTGAAGAACTCTCAAACATACTTTTGGCCTTATTTACAGCTGTCGAACTATTTTCTGAAGTGCAACTGTCATGCCCTGTAGTTCCAGTCAGACTGCATCCTGTTATATCAGCTGCAACACCTACTGGCGAGACATAAATCGTATCAAGAGAATTGGACAATGCGCCGGACACTGCAGCCCCAGATGTATCTACCACCTGAAAATCAATTTCATAAACCTTTGCCAAATATATTTCCAGTGTGCATGTGTCCTGGACATTATCAAAATAATACGGCTCTTTGCCATTGATTGTCGTTTCTTTTCCTGACGCAGTCCATCCGGAGGTGTTAGGACCATTGGAACCAAAGCAAACCGTATATTTTGTCTGCACAATGCTGTAACCTTGATAAGGCGTCGCAATTAAATCTACACAAGCCAACTTGGAATAGCTGAAATAGAATTCGCCATCACTTAAATTGTCTGCCGAGAGCTTAACAGGATCGCTCCAATCTCCTTTACTCAGATCATATACATAAACCTCTATATCCTTTACAGACCCTAAATAAGCTGTAGTGCTACTGAAATCCACGCTGGTTCTCTCAATTTTTAACAAATCCTGCGTGTTATACTGAGCTGTCCAGCTGTTCGTTTCTTTAAACAAAGACGCCTGAATTGTTATTTTTCCCTTTGGCACTGTAATGTTATAGACGCCATTTTCCAGCCAAAATTTTATTCCGGTATCCGAATCTATCGTTGCTGATGTTGGAGCGCCATAATCATTAACATAATCACCCAGATCAAATGTTTCACTTCCGCTCTCCGTGGTGACCATAATCTTCCATCCACTGAAAAGATAGCTGTCATCCGTTACTCTGTCGCCCTGATTCATTGTTGGCAGTGTAATAGTCCCTCCTATCTCAATCGTTCCTATCTTTTCATCTACATCCACAATTGATTTTAAGTCTGTTGATACACTACCAGAAACCGTCCCATCCGATGTATAACCGCCAATTGCTCCGCCATAAGAAGTACTATTAAAATATGCAATCAAACTGCCCTGTTCACTTGAATCCATTTCAAAATTCGTATACAATTCCAGTGAAACCGTATCAACTGCGCTCCACAAGCCTATCAATGCAATTGATTCATTGACTTTGTAAACTGAATCTGACACTTTTACTAAATTATTACCGCTATCTTTATAATACCAACCCTTCCATGTATATTTAACTCCACCCTTCACGTATCCATCATTTTCATACGTTGAATATGAAGACAGGCTTATTTCTTCTCCAGCAGCCACACTTACTGAATTAGAGGATGTTGAATACGGCAACGACACATCAGATGGCACCTTTTCAGAATCCTCCCATTCAAATGTTACCGTACATAAAGCACTTTTTGTATAGGTACTATAAAGTTGAATCGTGTCATTTTCCACAACAACAGTATTGGGGACAGTAATCGTCTGTGAAGGGGTGGTATTATTGTTTGTCCATGTAACACTACTCAATTCAATGGACTTATCATAATCAGCCAATGACGAAAATGCCCATCCGGTCCATTGATAATAATACGTTGTCCCCGTATTATTATCAGTTCCGTTTCCTGTTAATGTTGTCGGAACAGCAAGTGTATATACTGTTGCCGCAGACGTCACAGTTGTCGCTGCTATTGTCGATGCATCTGCGCCATCCGGGTAATCTGTGCCATTGTTGTAGGTAATACTGATATCATTTTTGGTGTATACAAAACACAGATTAGATATGCTAAATGACTTCCATGAGTCATTATCGCTGGAAGGTCTATAATACCAGCCTGCTGAAGCTGCCTCCTCACTGAGTTTAGATGCATACATTACACGATATACGGACACATAAGAGTTACCATCGATAATCGCGACATCCGTGCAGGTATAACCCGTTACATTCTCCGCCCAGTAGGTTATAAAATCGGATTTTGAAACACCCTGATCAGCCTGAAAAGTATAAGTTCCTGTATTATAAGCAGAATCATTATTTGTTCCCGTCGTTTTCACTGACGGGCTTATTGAATAGTACAGGAAATACAATTTCATCGAGGAACTATCAAATACTGACCAACTAATTGACCCACCCGTTATTGTCGTATCGTCCGTACTATAATATAACGTATCGTTATCATATTTCAGCCAGGTCACTTTGCTGCTTGAAGCGGATGCATTTGCTGCACTATCACTGATAACAGCATATGAAAACTCCTTGCCGTTGTAGTAGCTGCCGCTGGCAGGAATATCCGTCAAATCCATTTTATTAACCTGAGTCTCCAGGCCAGTTACAAGTGAAATACTGATTTTCTCAGAATCTTCTGAATTGCTCCCGCTCAAATCCTCATAAATAAGAGTTGCCGAAACAGTCACTATCTCAGGGTATACAAAATATAAAGAAGCTCCTGTTGGAAATGCTGTCCAGGTACCGTCAGTTACATCGATATTTGCACCCGATGCTATGGTATCCTCCGTTGAATAATACCAGGTTGAATTATCATAATACAAATAAGAAGGGTTCACCACGCCTACACCTATAGCCTCTGATGAGCTTTCTGCAATAACAGCAGTGTATGATAATCCCGTAAATGCCGAATCTGTTGGTTGTGGTGTCAAATCACTTACCGTTATTAACGAGCTTTTATTCAAAGTAAATGATGCAGCCTCAGATACTTCCGGTGCATTATTGACGCCAGCATAATAATAAACAGCGGGTAGTTCGGCTGTAGCCGCAGTGTAAACAAAATAAATACTGTAATCTGTTTGGTCAGTAACTTTATTAGAAGTTCCGCTATGTTTTCCACTTGAAAATCTCCATCCACCCGAATTACAAAATAAAACAGTTATTTTGTCAGCGCTTCCTCCAACGGCTTCCTCAACGCTTTTCGCCAATGCAGCATACGAAAAGGAAGCATTTATTACATAATCCTTAATCTTTTCAGCAACATCTGATGGTGTTGTTGAACTGCTAGTGCTAAAATCACTACTAGAAATAAAAATAGTACTTTGCGTGATTGAAACATCAGACTTATCCAGAAAAACCAAATTCAATTCTAAATCAAATTGGCTACCTGAACCACGATCATATGTAATCGTAAAGCTCGAAAACCCCTCCACCTCAAATTCCGCCACCACCTGGCCAGCGCCATCCATAGAAATCTGGCCCAGATTCTCCGTCTCCGCCGCCACAGTCTCCACTTCCGTCACGTTCCCGTTTCCATCCTCCTTCAGGTGCTGGACCTCCAGGTTCTGCGCCCCCTCGGGCAGAAGTCCTTCAGGCAACGAAAAAGAGACCGCAACCGCGCCGTCTGGTTCGACTTCGGTTCCAGTCCCATCCTCAAAATGTACATCGATAGCTACATAGCCATCGTAAGAAATATTGTGCTCATCCAGCGCTTCGCCAACGGCGGACGCACTGCGGCTCTGGTCCTCGCTGCTACCAATCAGGGCGGCAACTAAAGTGATATCATCCGGTAATACCCCCCCCGGTGCCACAACGGACACAATAATACCATTGCTAGTCTCCGCCTCATAGATGACGGGCTCTTTGTCCTCTTCCTCCAAAGCTTCCCCGTCCTCAGCAGTCAGGGAATCAGCCATAGCTTCCTCTGACTCCAGAGCAGCGGAGGTCTCCTCATCAATATTTTCAGCGTCAACCGCGTCCTCATCGGAAGCCTTCTCATCAACAGCATCCAAATCATCGGAAGCCTCCTCATCAGCGGCATCCAAATTGCCAGAAGCTTCCTCATTAGCCGCATCCTGCTTCTCCGAATCCGCCTCGGTGTCCGCGTCATTTTCCACATCAGAAACAGCGCCCTCCTCCGGGGCGGCATTTTCGTTGTCCTCATCAACGGCATCTAAGTTCTCCTGAGAATCCGGATCAGCGGCATCCTCTGCATCCTCTGTTTTCTCCTCTGCGGGATTGCTATCCTCAGACTCGGTTGCAGACTGGGCTCCGTTCTCAGAAGCGCCATCCTCAGATTCGGGCGCAGACTGGTCTCCCTCCTCAGAATCGCCGTCCTCGGCTCCTGTCGCAGGCTGAGCTTCCTCCGTGCTGTCAGCAGCCCCATCTTCTCCATTCTGATCATCCGCAGCGTCCCCGTTCCGGGTCTCTTCTGCGTTTGCGGCATCTTCGTTCCGGGATTCCTCCGTGCTCAAAGCTTCCCCTGACCCGGTTTCACCGGCATCCGCGGCGTCGTTGTCTTCAACCGCTTCTGTATCCGCGGCAGACTCATCCCCGGAAGCAGCCTCCTGCAGGGCGCCATTCTCAGCTATATTTTCTTCTCCATTTGCCGCGTCCCCGGTCTCATCCTCCGTCCCGGCGACCTGTGCAGCCGCAGCTTCCATTCCCGCCTCATCGGAAGCACTCTCCAGTTCCATGCCTCCCGAGCTGACGTCCAAAAGGGTCCTGGCTTCCTCTAAAGAGCCGGCGGCGGCGATCTGCGCCGCGTCCTCAGCAATAAAATCAGCCGCGCTCTGCTCCACAGCGGTTTCCTCCACTGTCTCTGCAGCCGTCGCGGCCGTATCATTTTCCTTATTTTCATCCGTCGAAGCTTCCACAGACGTGGATTTCTCATCAGCGGTCTGCGTATTTTCAGCGCTGACAACCACACCATCCGAAAATGAGATTCCCAGCTGGCTGGTCAAAAGACACAAAGCAAGTAAACATGCCGTAAAACGCTTAACCGATCCTCCCATTGCAAGACGTCCTCCCCCCATTTTAAACATGCATTGCGAAAATTAACATAATCTTCACAAAGCATCGTCTCTAATTAGTCGAATTAGCTAAAAGGTATGGTATCATTTTCAAAAGCTTTCGTCAAGTTTACTTTTAACCAAATCAAGAGGTTCATTTTTATCTATTTTTACAATATAAATTTCTCAAAACCCTGCTTTCCCTGTTATGCTGATTTATTTCACATATGATTTTTATATTGTCTCATTCCCCACAAATCATCACCGCAGAGCTTACCGCTCCCTGGACTCTGGCCACAGCCTGCGGCGCACCAGCAGACGCTTCAATACCTGCCAGTCAAAGGGAATCAGCGGATAGAGGTAGCTGTTGCCGGACACGGATTTATTCAATAAAAGCGCTGCAAAAAGGATGAGGATTCCCGCCGTGAAGCCCCAGCCTCCAAACAGGGCGGTCAGAATCAGGGTGATCATCCGCATGAATTTCAGGGCGTAGCCCATCTCGTAGTTGGGCTGAGTATAGCTGGCCAGCGCCACCACCGCCATATACAGAAGGACCTCCGCATTGAACCAGCCGCTCTCCACGGCGTACTCCCCCATGACGATGCCCGCCAGAACGCTTAAGGGGGTACTCAGCATATTGGGGGTGTTCACCGCCGCCAGCCGCAAGCCGTCGATGGCAAACTCCAATATCAGAAACTGCAAAATCAGCGGCACATGGCTCTCCTCCGCCAGTTCAATGAAGGAAAGCCACTCCGGAATCCGGTCCGGATTTTGTATCAGGAGCAAAAAAAGGGGCGTCCACAGATAGGTCACCATGGCGATCAGCATCCGGCTCAGCCTCAGATAGCTTCCCGTGATGGGCGGGAAATAGTAATCGTCCGCCTCCTCCATCACATCAAAAACAGTGGTGGGCATGATCAGCGCCGAAGGGGCGTTGTCCACCAGAATCACCAGATTTCCCTCCAGAAGCTGGGCGGTGGCCGCGTCCGGGCGCTCCGTGTGCTTGAATTTGGGGAACGGATTGTACCATTTTTTGGTAAATAAGCACTCCGCCAGACTCTCCTGACTCATGGTCAGAGCGTCCACCTGAATGCTGTCCAGCTGCTCTCTGATTCTCTGTAAAAAATGGTCGTCCGCCCTGCCCTCCACATAGCACAGGGCCACGTCCGTGCGGGAGGTTTTACCCACCTGATGGATCTCCACATGAAACTGGGGGTCCCGGATTCTGCGCCGCAATAACGCCGTATTGAAAATCAGAGTCTCCACAAAGCCATCCCGGCTCCCCCGCAGGGTCTTGTCCTTTTCCGGCTCGGACACGCTTCTGGCCGGGTACTCTCTGGCGTCCAGCAAAAGCACCTGGTCGTAGCCGTCGATAGCCAGCAGAAAGATGCCCGCCAGCACGGAATACAGAATGGTGTCCGGATCGCTTTCCGTTGACACCTCTATATAGGGGACGCACTGAGCGCTGAGCTGCTCAATTTTTTCCGGCATATCCTCTTTTTTCAGATCCAGAAAATATTGTAACAGCTTCTGCAAAAGCTCGTCCTTGCAGAGCCCGTCGATGAAGTACATGTGAGCCTGTCTGCCGCCAATTTCCAGCGCCCGGTCCACCATATCGAAGCTTTTGTCCGCCTGCAGAAGCTGGCGCAGCAGCTGATTGTCCTGCTCCAGCACGCCGGTCAGCGCCATTTTTTCCATATTTCCGCTCTTCGTATTTTTTCCCATAAAATAAAAACCCCTTCCCGGGAATAACATGATACAAGGGACAAAAGGTCAAAAATCGAATGCTTGCATTCGCATTTATGACCTTGGGGACCGCAAAAACATGAGAAAGTAGCCATTTTTCGAAGAAAAATGAGCGAATTTCGAATGTTTTTCGGATTTCGGGAGCGCATAGCGCGGACACCCGCAGGGCGCTCTGTGAGGAAATCCGAGTATCATACCCTTTTGTCGCTTTAATCATAACATGCCCGGAAAGGGGAGTCTTTATACTTCCATACTCTATTCCATTTTTTATCAGGTGGTGCTGCCGAAGCCGCCGTTGCGCACCTCCTCCACGTCGTCATCCACCGTGATGCCGTACTGTAAAAAGATGCCCTGGGCAAAGCCGGAGCCTGCCGGTACCGACAGCGTCCTGCCCTCCTTCGAATCATTGGTGAGCTTGATAAAAATGTGCCCCTCGTTGTCCGAAAAATAGTAGTCCGCATCAATGATACCCACCGTATTATTGAGCTGCAGGCGATACTTGAAGCCAAGGCCGCTTCTGGGGAAAATCTGCAATACCCAGTCCTCCCTCATCTGACAGCGAATGCCCGTGGGGACCTTCACGCTCTCCCCCGGCGCAAGCACAATATCCACCGGCGCGAAAAAATCGTAGCCGGCGCTGTCCTTTGTAGCCCTCCTGGGAAGCCTGATCGATTCATAAACAGCCGTCACCAGCTCCGGATCGGTGCTGATCTCAGCAAAGCCCTCCATAAACTGCTTCGGGCTCACCTTCTGAAACTTTGCAATTCTTCTGTCCATAATACTTCTCCGCGTGGGTTCCTTCTACTGCCCGTCCGTGGCATTCTGCTCCTGCTCCTTCAAAAGAGCGTTCTTCGCGTCCTTTCTGACTCTCAGCTTATAGCCCGCGAATATGGCAACGCCCACTACGGCGATGCTCACCACGAACACCAGAAGATAGGATAAAAATGAATTGACAAATAAAATCAGGTTCGTCACGTTTCTTTGCACCTGCCCTTTCTCCGACATTCTCAGACAGAGATGATTTCATCCCCGCTCCGCGAATGTCCACTATCACATGTATCCGATTCGATTATTCCCCGAATACAGCCTTATAATCCGCCTGGAACTTGGCAATGCCCTGATCGGTCAGCGGATGTTTTGTCATCTGTTCAATTACTTTGTAAGGGATTGTGGCAATGTCAGCGCCCGCCAGCGCACAGTCCGTCACATGGATGGGATTGCGGATGGAGGCTGCGATGATCTGGGTCTCATAGCCATAGATATTGAAAATTTCAGAAATCTGACGAATCAAATCGACGCCGGTCACGCTGATGTCATCCAGCCTGCCCAGGAACGGGGATACGTAGGTCGCCCCCGCGTTGGCGGCGAGAATGGCCTGATTGGCGGTAAAAATCAGCGTTACGTTGGTCTTAATCCCCTCTGAGGACAGTACCTTGACAGCCTTCAGCCCCTCTGCGGTCATGGGAATCTTGACAACCATGTTGGGGTGAATCTTCGCAATTTCACGGCCCTCCGCGATCATGCCCTGAGCGTCTGTGGTGGTCGCCTTGACTTCGCCGCTGATTGGGCCGTCCACGATGGAAGTAATCTCCTTAATGACCTCATTGAAGTCACGGCCTTCCTTTGCAATCAGAGACGGATTGGTGGTGACGCCGCAGATCACTCCCATGTCGTTAGCCTTCCTGATCTCGTCAACATTTGCTGTGTCGATAAAGAACTTCATGATACATCCTCCCTGTAGTCTGAATAACATTTCTCTCAAACGGCCGGGCAAAGGATCCTATCCGCCATCCGGTCCGCGCGGTAATTTCATATCTCTTAGATATTACCGCGCGGAAAGTCTCTCTGTCAAGTGAATAATAAAACCTTTATTCCACAGACATATTTTCAGTTGAACCATTCTCTGTCAGATGTTTATTTTGTAATAATCGATTTCGGAAGCGTCATTCGATTTCGATGTAGCGCTTCTCCTCCACGGCGGGCTGCTGCACCTTCTTTGGCACGGTCAGCACCAGCGTGCCGTTTTCGAATTTTGCCTTAATCTCCTCCTGCTTTACGTCCTCGCCCACATAGAAGGATCTGCTGAAGGAACCCACATAACGCTCGCGGCGGATATATCTGCCCTCGTCATCCTTCTGGTCATTGTTGGTATCACTGGAAGCCCCCACCGTCAGATAGCCGTCCTTCAGCTGCACCTTCACGTTCTCCTTCTGAATGCCCGGAAGATTCATCGTGACCTCATAATCGGCGTCATTCTCCTTCACTTCCGTCCTCATCATTTCCGCCTCGCGGCCATTCCCATGAAACGGATGGAAAAACTCATCCTCAAAGAAATCATCCCATAAATTCTCTCTGTAAATACTCGGTCTCAACATAAATATCGCTCCCTTCCGTCATAAATCAATTCAAAAAAATTCAGTTCAGAACCGGCGGCCTGTAATGCAGTCCTCTGGGTGTTTCTCAGCCGCCAGGATGGATGAGGTTTCATCTGATCCTTTGTTCTATTTGTGTTATAACACTTGTTATTAGCAATGTCAAGCGTTGAGTGCTGATATTTTCTAAAATAAGTGGGAATTTCCTGTAAAGAAAGGCGGACATGCTCTCCGACGCAGAGATCACTGTGATATATAAATCCCGCGCTGTTCTGTTCTTCTTGACATTCTCCATAACAGAATGTTATGGTTAACAAAAGAAAAGCTCTGAAATTCCTTCTTTCAGAATTTCAGAGCTGAAATGATATGCAGGAGATGGGACTGTCATAGATTTTCAAAAATGTCCCCAAAGATAGAATCCCCATATTTCTCGTATAATTTTGATGCCATTTTATAGCAATATTCATCATCACGCTCTGAAATAACAACGACATTCATGACAAGCTGCTCAATGACAAGAGTATAAACAACCCGAATTCCTATCCCTTTATATTTGATTTTGAAAAAACCAGTCAGGTTGTTCCCCTGTTTATTTCCAAGCGGTTTCCCATATCCGTTCGGGCGAGGTAACGGAGCAGAGGAAACTTTAACAATACCTGCAAGTATTTGCTCGTGGATACTGTTGTCCAATTTTTTGAAATCCTGCCTGGCTTCCTCCGTAATTTTAATTTTCCAGCCCATTACTCGAATTCCACGCTTTCTGCAGCTTTTTCCAGTTCTTCCATAGAAAAGCCTTCTTCTTTTATGAACTCTTCAAATGGGACAGCTTTGTCTGCCTGTCTGCTTTCAGCAATTTTTAGAAGTCTGATATTCTCAATCAATTCCAATAGCTGTTCAAATTTTGTTGCCTTTACCTGTGTTTCTTTATACTCTTTTGGAGACACCACAATCGCTGCCGGTTGATTATTCTTCAAAACAATGTATTCCGCGTTATTATCTGCTACGTCTGAAAATATTTTTCCGGCCTTTCCCTGACTAAAATCCGAAACAGAGACAAGTTTGTCTGTAAAATCCAAAAGTGCTGTACTCATGGTTTAACCTCCTTTTGTCCATTTTAAGTATTATATACCCTTTAATATTTATTATGCAATATTCAAGTTAAAATTTTAATTATTATTTTATGTTCTCCGAATCATATTGATTGTTAAGTTTTTGACGAAACAAATACCTAAAGGAAGAAAAAAATCGGGAATCCCTTATTTTAAAGGATTCCCGACCAAAAATCACATGCAGGAGATGGGACTTGAACCCTTTCACGAACCTCCAAAAAGCCCGTAAATGCTGGTTGTTCATAAAACAGTAATCAATCAAATTTAAACAATGGCAACTGTCATACAGGATTGGTTATAAAATATGAATAAGCAAAGGATGAATACGATCATGAAATCTCTTTATGAACAAACCGGCGGAACCTTTAGTGAAAATGGGAATGGGCATCTGATTCCTGACTTGTCTTACGCACCAGCAGAGCAGTTTCCCATCGGTGTATGGGGACAGAGGCGCAAGAAATATTTGAGGGAATATCATCGCGGACTTTATGATGGACTGTTGCTGACCGGAAAGCTGGATCAGCATCTTTCAGCCATTGATGAACAGGCGCAGGCGCGGTATGACTTGATTGTGGAACAGATGAAAAAAGCACAGGGAATCACCGAACTGCTTAAATCTGAAAATCCATTCATCTGGATACAGGAAATGAACGGTATCTGTGATACAGCAAGAGAGCTTGTAAACACTGAAATCATATTTGCGTGATGCATAAATCCCTTTGCCGACTGTTGAGAGTCGGCAAAGGGATTTTTTCTGCGTAGGAATTTTTCAAATAATATTTGTCTAATAGTTCAAGCCGGTTTTTGAGGGCTTTGATATAAAATATCCTTTTCTTCGACTTCTGCGATTTTATTTCGCATAAACAGGGACTTTTTGCCGCTTATCTTTTCGACAGCAGCCGCACGTTCTCCAAAATCTGTAGACAGTTAGAAGCGAGTTTTTCAAAGGCTTGGCATTAAATATCGTTTTTACTGTCGGCAACAAATTTATTTCTTGAAAACAAAAGCATTTTTCGTGCCTAAATGTCTACAGGGATAGCAAGGTTTTTCTGTTGTAGACACTATCGGATATAGAGAGCGCGTATTATTGTCATATTTCTATCTGTTCATTAGATTTCTCTAAGCTCGACTGCTTGAAAACTCTATTTTTGCCGTTACATTGATCCATACATAGTGATCCAGCCGATCATACAGTATCAATCAAAAACAGTTTTGCAGGATAATCAACCTTGACATTCTTTGCATCGGGCGCAGTTATTCTCCATTAACACCAATCTCTGAAATGTCTCATCGCTGATGATATGCTCAATCTGGCAAGCCTCAATGTCTGCCCGTTGTTCGTCCACGCCTATCTCACACAGCATCTTTTTCAGAAGCGAATGCTTCTGAAACGTATACTCTGCGATTCTCTTTCCCGCTTCTGTCAGTTCCAGTAATCCGGCGTGAGTAACCTGAAGCAGATTCTCCGCTTTCATTTTTGACACTGCTACGCTGACGCTTGCCTTGGTATAGCCAAGCTCCTCCGCCAGGTCTACGAAACGGCAGTAGCCTTTTCGCTGACTGATCACATATATGCCCTCCAGATAATCCTCCTGGGATTCGTTATGGCGTTTTTCCTGCATGGGTTCCTCCTTTCCCGGTCACATACGAACAGTCAGCCTATGGTCGCTGTACAAACCTTTGCGATACGTTTTGCCAGAGCGAGAATCGTCCAAATTGGTGGATTTCCCATTGACTCCGGCAGCAA
>JAJQID010000225.1 GCA_021199405.1 Lachnospiraceae bacterium | reverse complement strand
TTCCGGTACTGTACAGAATGGCAATACACAGGAACTTCGGGGCACGTACTCCGGGGCGGGACAGGGGATCTTCTCCGGGAGCACACCTGTCTCCCCGATGTCGGAGGAGCCGGGGAAGAAGGAAAAGACCGGAAAAGCAAGGAAGAGTAAGGAAAAGAAACAAAAGGAAAGGAAACCGGCCGGAATTGTGAAGAGGGCCTTCGCGGCAGCTCTCTGCGGCGTTTTATTTGGCGGAGCGGCGGCGGGTACCTTTTACGGGGTTTATCAGCTGGCTGGCGGCCCTGAGATTGTGGCCAGCATCGTGGAGGCAGGGCAGAGCAGCGACACGACCACGGTGGTAGTCAACAATTCAGATGTGGTCAATGTGGAGGATACTGCTGACAGTGAGGACACTGCAGCTGCGGGTTTTACCTGGATCACTGAGGTGGCGGAGGCGGTGATGCCCGCCATGGTATCCGTGACAAACAGTTACACGGAACAGGCCAGTTATTTTGGATACGGCTATTCTCAGGAGGTGGTGTCCGCCGGCAGCGGCATCATCATCGGCACCAATGATACGGAGCTTCTGATTGCCACTAATCAGCACGTCATTGAAGGTTATGAGTCCTTAAGCGTGGCCTTTGTGGACGGCAGTGAGGTGACCGCCTACCTGAAGGGCAGCGATGCGGATATGGATCTGGCGGTGATCGCGGTGCTGTATGAGGATCTTGACAGGAGTACACAGGAGGAAATCCGGATTGCGGTGCTGGGAGACAGTGATGAGCTGGTGTTAGGTCAGGAGGTAGTGGCCATCGGCAATGCTCTTGGCTATGGACAGAGCGTGACCAACGGTATCGTGTCCGCTCTGAATCGGGAAGTGGAGACGGAAAGCGGCAGCACCAGCTATTTTATCCAGACCAACGCGGCGGTGAACCCCGGCAACAGCGGCGGCGCACTTCTTGACTCCTACGGCCGGGTGATCGGTATTGTGTCCGCCAAGATCGGCGGCGACACGGTGGAGGGCATGGGCTTTGCCATTCCCATCAATTCAGCGGTGGAGATCATCAATGAGTTGTCCACCAACACGACCATGATCAAGCTTTCTGACGACGAGAAGGGCTATCTGGGCGTGACTGTGCTCAGTGACAGCTACAACACGCAGGCTCAACGGGAAATGTACGGGATACCGGAGGGCGCCTATGTCAGGTCTGTGGAAGAGGGCGGAGCCGCGGATAACGCCGGTATTCAGGCCAATGATGTAATCACGGCGGTGGACGGCAACACGGTGACAGGGTACGATGACCTGTCGGGCATATTGCAGTATTATTCCGCGGGGACGGAAGTGACCGTGACATTCCTGAGAAATACCGATGGGGGATGGACGGAAATGGAGGTGTCTGTGACGCTGGGTGTTTATCCGACGACCACAGGTTAAATTTTAACTGACAGACTCTGGGCGCTGTGAAAGGAAATTCTTCTTACCTTTCTGCAGCGCCCGTTTTTATGTTGACATTTTCCATGAATGCTGTATTCTGAAAATGAAAGAAAAGGAAGAAGCATTGAAGTTTAAGACGAAGGAGAAAAGAGGATGAGCAGAGATTTCAGCGGTTACCCGTTGCTGAGTGAGTCGGACTTGGCGGAGGGGATGGATTTCGCGGTGAAGCAGATTTTGCATGTGCTGCCGGAATTTACGGAAAAGTTTGAAAAGGCATACAGTGAGAATGGTTTTTATCAGCCCACGGACAATGAGGACTGGACTAACGGCTTCTGGACCGGGGAGATCTGGCTGGCTTACGAGTATGTGCTGGAGAATCCGGGGCGGTTTGAGAAGGGAGCGGCATCCAGGTTAAAGGCGGCGGGGCTGGCTCAGGTGGAGTCTTTTTATGATCGTATTGTAAATAAAAGGGATGTGGATCATCACGATATGGGCTTTCTGTATTCGCCCTCCTGTGTGGCTGCTTATAAGCTGACGGGAAACGATAAGGCCAGGAAGGCGGCGCTTCTGGCGGCGGATCAGCTGCTGACCAGATACCAGCCCAGGGGTGAATTTTTACAGGCCTGGGGTCCCATGGGGGCGAAGGAGAATTACCGGCTGATCATTGACTGTCTGAATAATCTGCCGCTGTTGTACTGGGCCAGCTCCGAGGCGGGAGATCAGAAGTACCGGGATATCGCGGAGAAGCACATTCATACGGCGGTGAAATCTGTGATCCGGGAGGATTATTCCACCTGGCATACCTTTTTCTTTGACCCTGAGACCGGCAAGCCGGATCATGGAGCTACCTGCCAGGGGTATCGGGATACCTCTGTCTGGGCCAGAGGTCAGGCCTGGGGAGTGGCGGGGCTGGCCACAGCTTATCGGTATACGGGCCGCGGGGAATATATTCCGCTGTTTGAGAAGGTGACGGCATATTTTCTGGAACATCTGCCGAAGGATCTGGTGCCGTACTGGGATTTTACGTTCACGGACGGCTCCGACGAGCCCAGGGATTCCTCCGCAGCCTCGATTGCGGCCTGCGGAATGCTGGAGATGAGCCGGTATCTGCCTGAGGAGAAGGCGGAGTATTATACAGATATGGCGAAAAGGCTGATGAAGGCGCTGTATGAGAAGTATGCGGTGAAGAGCTTTGAGGAGTCCAACGGACTGGTGCTGCACAGTACCTATTCGAAGAAGTCTCCTTATAACACCTGCCATCCGGCGGGAGTGGATGAGTGCAATATCTGGGGAGATTATTATTACATGGAGGCGCTGACCAGGCTGTCCAGGGACTGGAAGCAGTACTGGTGAGGGAGAAACTACAATGATATTTCAGCCAACACATACAGATTATATCTTAAGCCCATACACCGGTCTGACCCGGGAAAGCTGGATTGAGGCCGGCAAATACATGCTGGAGGGCATTTTTCAGCATATCAGAAGCTTTGACGAGCCGGTGGTTATGCCCCGGCAGGAAACAGAGATCACCTACCCTCATTTGCAGGACAGTGAGGAGGATCAGCACACTCAGCGGCTGGCGGAGATGTTTGAAGGGCTGACCCGGTCCTTTTTCATTGCGGCGCCTCTGATTCATATAGAACCGAAGGTGGAAATCTGCGGGTTCAGGCTGCGGGAATATTATAAAAATCAGATATTGAAAAGTGTGACCCGGGGAGATTCCTCCTATGTAGGTACCTACGAGGATCAGCAGGAGATCATCGGCCACAGGGATCCCTTCCGGGCCTTTCAGCAGACCGTGGAGACCTGTGCTCTGGTGATCTGCCTGTGGATGAGTGAGGAGGAAATCTGGAACAGTTATACGAAGGAAGAAAAGGATCGGATCGCGGCCTTCCTCGCAAGCTATGCCCACGCCAATACAGTGCCCCAGAACTGGCGTCTGTTCAATATGCTGGATATGGCTTTTTTATATAAGGAAGGCTACCCTATCGACCGGGGGATGATGCGGGACCATGCCCAGGTAATTTTAAATTATTATGCCGGAGACGGGTGGTATCGGGACGGACACAGCTTTGACTATTATTCCTGCTGGGCCTTTAATGTGTACGCGCTGATATGGAATCTGTGGTACGGCTATGAAAATGAGCCTTATCTTGCGGCGAAATTTGAGGAAAATTCCAACAAATTGATGGAGACCTACGGGGATTTCTTTGACGAGGACGGCTTCACCACGATGTGGGGCAGGAGCAATATTTACAGAAACGCGGCTACCAGCGCCTTTGACGGCAATCTGTTTCTGAAAAACAGTACGGCGGACCCGGGGCTGGCCAGGCGAATTTCCTCCGGTTCGTTAATGCAGTTCCTTTCCCGGGAGGATTTTATGGCGGACGGGATTCCAACGCTGGGCTTTTACGGGCAGTTTGGACCGCTGGTGCAGGGCTATTCCTGCGCAGAGTCGCCGTTCTGGCTGGGGAAGGCTTACCTGTGCCTTCATCTGCCGGCGGATCATCCTTTCTGGACGGCAAAGGAGCATAACGGCAGCTGGGAGAAGCTCGGGGAAAAGGAAGTGAAGGAGACGACTCTGGATGGTCCGGCTCTGTGTTTCACCAATCATAAGGCCACCGGCAGCAATCTGCTGCGCACCGGCAAGGTGGTGAAAAAGCCTGAGGATATTCATGGCATGTGGAATTACTCGAAGCTCTGCTTTCACAGCAAATACCCCTGGGAAGCCACGCCGGTGGGGAAAAATCCGGTATGGCCCGTTGAGGTGGAGTCCATGCAGTATGTCATAAAAGACGGCACTACCGGCGAACTGACCCGGGCCAATGTGACCTTCTGGGCCGGGGAGCGGGAAGGGATTCTTTATCGCAGGCAGTTTTTCCGTTATCATCTGGAGACGGAGTGTCACTGGATGCAGGCGGTCAATCTGGCGGATTTTCCCGTGCCCTGCGGGATGCTGCGGGCGGATAAATTTCGTTTCTTCAAAAGACCGGTGTCCATCACACTGGGCGCCTTCGGCTTTCCGGATAACGGCACAGAGATGATTCGCAGGGAGAAGGACGGCGCAAAGGCCATTATTTTAAAGGGGAGGGATTTTACCGGAAAGGAAAAGCAGCTGGCCATGACGATTTATGACGGCTGGACGGAGATCGATGTTATGAAAAGCCGGGGGACAAATCCGGATTCGGAGAATTCTCTGGTAATTTACGCCCGGACAGAGAGAAAAAAGCAGTACGGCTATGAGCCATATCTGTTGATTTCTCAGGTGATCACAAAGGAGAACCACGAGGATTTTACGGAGGAGGAATTATTTCCCATCAGGGAAGTGCGTTATACGGATCCGGAGCGCTGCGGCGGCTATGGGCCGACTGTGATCCGTCTGAAGGACGGAACAGAGAGAAAAATTGATTTTGAGGCGCTGGAAGGGCGTATGATGCTGTAGGGCCGAACGGAGTTCCGGAATCAGGAATTTTGTTGAAAATCAACGGGAATTCAGAGGGTTTAATCCTGCTTGAC
>JAJQID010000006.1 GCA_021199405.1 Lachnospiraceae bacterium | reverse complement strand
AAGTTATTTAGTTTTCTTCAAGAAGGTGAGCTTAAAGTGGCCGTAAATAGTAACCCACGATTAAAATTTTTTTCAAAAACTTCTTGACAACTGGCCATAAATCCTGTATATTACATTTTGTTCGTAAGAACACATGCGCGAGTGGCTCAGCGGTGGAGCACCACCTTGCCAAGGTGGGGGTCGCGGGTTCGATCCCCGTCTCGCGCTCTTTTTTTATATTGATGATATACACTTCTGTAAACCATTTATTTTTCATGTTAATTCCACAGTCAGATAAATACGATTGACACTTTTTCATCTGGGTATTACACTTGATTCAGGAAGGAATAATTTAAACCATGAAATTTGAATGGGATGAAAGCAAAAACTTCATCAATAAGCAAAAACACAACATATCTTTTGAGACAGCTGCCCATGTATTCAGTGATCCCAATTATATGATTAAAGCGACAAAAGGGCGCCCTACGGGTGTCATGTCGTTGCGGTCCCCAAGGTCATAAATGCGAATGCACACCCGTAGGGCGTACCTTGTGTAAGCATTCGATTTCTGACCTTTTGTCCCTTGTATCTTATTATGGGAAAAATTGAAAAGGTAAGTAAGCTTGTGGAAAAGGGAAACGCCGACAAACTGGCGTCACTGGCACAGGATAAGGACAAAGAAGTTCGCCTGGCGGCCATCGAGGGGCTGGGAAAGGTGACACAGACGGAGAACTCCTTAAACACCCTGATCAGCATGGAGGATGAGCCGAACCCTGAAATCCGGACGGCAATTGTTGTGGCACTGGGCAATTCCTGCGACAGCTATGTGGAGACCCACCTGCGCCTCAGCCTTACCCACGAAACGGACGAGAGTATCAAAACCGCGATCAGGGAAGCGCTGGCCAAGATTGAGGCCGCGGACAACTGATAATCAGTGAAACAGGAGCATCTGAGCGAATGAACAGGGCACGGGAAACCTCCGTGCCCTGTTTATGGTGATATATCTCCGGAGAGCAGGTTTCGGGAGCAGTGTTGTTGTAATAATAAGCCGCTGAGGAATCAGGAATATTTTTCATATATTATTTCAGAAAGTGCCTCTTCATCTGCTATTAAAGTAAAATTCCTGTGAAACTGGAGAATGGATGCCGGCACACGCGGCGTAACTGGTTCGGTAAACGCCTTTTTTATTATTTCCGCTTTTTGCTTTCCGCAGGCCACCATGATCACCCGTTCAGCCTGCATGATATCATAAATTCCCATAGTATAGGCAAATCGGGGAACATCTTCTTTTTTTGAGAAAAAACGCTTATTGGCTTCAATAGTTGCCTCTGCCAATGCCACATGGTGTGTCCTCTCAGAAAACACGTCCCCAGGCTCGTTAAATCCAATATGGCCATTTGATCCGATCCCTAAAAGCTGTAAATCAATACCGCCCAATGCCTGAATTACTTCATCATAACGGGCACATTCTTCCTTTTGATCCGCTGCCATACCATTTGGAATGTTCGTATTTTCAGGAGGTACATTTATATGCTCAAAAAAATTTGTCTGCATAAAAGCGGCATAACTATTGCCGTTGTTCAAATCCATCCCCGCATATTCATCTAAATTAACAGTTCTGATCCGCCCAAAATCAATATCGCCTTTTTGATACCGTTCTATCAGATATCGGTACGTTCCAACAGGGCTGCTGCCTGTAGCTAATCCAAGGACACTGTCGGGTTTTAACGTCACCTGAGCAAAAATGATATTCGCGGCCTTCCGGCTCACCTGCCCATAATCTTTCGTGCATATAATTCTCATCCTATTTCCCTCAATCTTTTGCGTCTGAACATGCGTTCATCAGGCGTACCCATAAAATGCGCCTGGCGAAAAACCATCCATCGCACTGATATTCAATATACAACGTTTTGCGGCGTATTATTCCTTAAATTGTCCCCAGTCAAAGATCATGGTCGTTGGACGCATGCGCGGCATCGCGATTTCCCGATATACATCAGCGCATTCCCAGGGGCTTCGCAATTCATACCAGATATCCGGGATCACTATTTTCCCTTCCGCAATCATTTCCATCGCAGTTTGAATGTGGGAAAAAGAACTGTGGGAATGAAACTCATCATTCTTTCTTGGAATTGACCACTCCCAACCGCCGTGAACATGCAGATATCCATAGAATACCGCATACAGCAGATCCCTTGCACTCCAGTCAGAGCAGGCTTTCCATGGCACTCCAACCTGGCACACATCCGCACCGTACATCAGGTAAGGCAGAGCCTCCTTCAACGCCAGTTCATTACCACTGCATTCCAGCAATGCCGCGCAGCTGCGTTCCTCCACTCCTGTTTCGTCCAGCGTGGCGCCCACCCGCTTTATTCCCGCCAACCGGGAAGCCTTTCTTCTGTCCTTATCTGTGTCCACAGCGTACACCCGATATCCGAATGCCTGTAAAACGGCGGCGCACATCGCACCCACCATTCCCTGTCCCGTGACAATCACCCGATCCGCCGGTTTTGCGCGCATCTTATAAATAGATGTCATGGAAACCGCCGCATAACGCCCAAACAGTATCTTTTCAGGACATTCCCCCTCAGGGACAGGGATCACATCCTCTTCATTCACCTTTACATATCTTGTATGATGTCCATTATGGTAAATCAGGTCTCCCGGTTTATATCGTGTTACCTTATCTCCCACTTTCAGCACCCTTGCAATGGACGAGGAGCCCGTCTCCATCGGATAGCTCTCCAATGGAAATTTTTGTGTAAATCCTCCCCGCTCAGAGCCGGAGGAAACCATGGAAAACAGATTTTCTCCTGTCAGCTCATACTCTCCCGGTATATCCTCAAAAGGATGCCTCGTCAATTCCGCCCTGCACTGTGCCGTAAACGTTACACAATAATTATTCATATTTATTTCCCCTCTACTTCAGGATGGCTTCCCCGTCAAATGATTCCGTCAGTTCCACCTTCCCGGTTGCTGCCCACTCACAGCCTCGTACAAACATTTTCCGAAACGTGCGGGGAGCGAAGCTGGCCATTGTGTTTTCGCCAAGTCCGTGACCTGTATAATAAGGCCACACATGCCCCAGCGCCTGATTGTAGGTACGTCCTTTTCCATACCGGCCCACCAGCGCCACCGGTTCATCCTGCCCTGTTCCCGGCAGCCCATGTCTGGAAATGACATTTGGATCGGAATATGCTGCAGCCAGAGTCGTAAATTCAACTCCGTGTATATTCTGCATATTACAGAAAACCTCATCTCTTGTGTCAAAGTCAGGAAGCCCTTTCGTAATCGGATGTTCCTGGTCGCAAATGGTGATATGATGATCTCCATAATCTCCATGGGAAGTAACCTCTCTCCACATCAGCATGGCCATCTTTTCCAGTTCGGGCCAGGGCTCCATCCCGGCCTCCTTCCAGTAGCAGGGGTGATCACCGTGAAGAAAGATAAACCCCTTTCCTTCCGCCACAGCCCTCTCCAGAATTATCTGCTCTCCACGGGTATTGAAACGATAATTTCCACAATTAAAAATGACAGCGTCACATTCATTCACCCGATTTTCCAAAAACCAGTTATCAAAACTGATATCACCAATCCTATCATCATCGCACACCATCATAACATCAAAAGCGCCCGCCCGATCCAGCAGAATCCTGTTATTCAGAGCCACGCGGTGTACATCATGTCCACCCATATGTACATCACCAATCAGATAATGTAATTTGATCTTTTCCATATTCACATCCTCAATATCGAATCTGAAACCAGGTATCCGGCATTTTTCTCGCCTGCCGGGCCGTCTCAATAACCGCTACGATCTCCAGCGTTTCCTCCTTTGGTACCGGCGCAACCCCACAGGTAAAGAAATCCAGAATGACCTCTGCCAGATTGTGATAAAAGTTTCTGTCATCGCTTACCAGATGCTTTCCCGTTTCACCATCCGACACCATAAAGTGAAACTCCGCCCAGGGCTGAGGACTTTGTACAAAGCTGGCAAGCCTTCCATCCCCATAATCCAGAATCAGCTGGGTAACCGCGCTTCCCACAGCAAAGGCTTTGAGTCTTTGTACTCCCCTGCCCATCAGAGCCACAATAGGCTCCAGCTGATGCACCGCGTAATTATCCAGGGAATGCGGTCCTGCCGTGGACACAAATCTTGGCCTGACAGGATGCTCTGCCTGCCAGTCCAGTATATCCTGACAATAGCGCTGCGCCGAAGAGGAAAATACCGGCGTCCCATGAGCTTCGGCCAGCAAGAACATTCTTTTGGCCGCGGCCACATCCGGCGCAAATGTTTTATCCACAAATACCGGTTTCCCGCTTTTCAGCGGCAATTCACATACCTCCTCATGCCACCGTGAATCGTCTGCGGCGATTACCATAATCGCATCCACACAGTTTACCAGTTCCTGCATACTTCCCGAGGGCTTCATATTATGCTCCGCACACCATTGTTCATTTGTAGTCCCGGCCGGTCCCGGATATAACCCATAGGCGTAAGTCAGCTCCGCGTCATATCCCATGCGGGAAATCACCTCCCGCAGAAAATCCGGATAATGATTGGCGTGCCAATTGTCCAGATAGTAATCCGCAATTCCTATTTTCAGCACTTCCTCCTCCTTCATACCATGTCCATCACGTATTTCCCGGCTTCCGAATCCAAAAGGAAATCACAGTTTGGATGGAGCTGGAGAACAGAGGCCGGCACATCTTCAGTTACAGGTCCTTTCAGCATTTTTTCAACCATTTCAGCCTTATGTGCGCCTTTCGCTGCCAGCACAATATGCCTTACATGCATGATTGTCCTGATCCCCAGTGTCAATCCGCCAAGGGGATAATCCGCGTCCACCCCCGTTTCTTTTCGAACCCTGGCCTCAAAAATGGGATCCATAGGAGAGACCCTGGTCTCACTGCCGAACAGCGTACCCCGCTGATTAAAGCCGATATGCCCATTTGACACCAGG
>JAJQID010000205.1 GCA_021199405.1 Lachnospiraceae bacterium | reverse complement strand
GCTCTCCAGCATGATCATCAGGTTTTCACCGGTCATGCCCTTCATTCTGTCGGCCTTCTCATAATAATTGCGGAAAGGCTTCTCAAGAACACCATAGATGAATTTCGCCTTCTGCTTCTCTCTCATCTGGGTGCCGTACTCACTTACCTTCTTGCCTGCTCTCGCAAAATTTCTCTTGGATTTCTTGTCATAGCCAAGCACGCTGGGCTCAATCCCAAGCGAGCGGCATTTCTTCAAAACCGGAGTTCTGTCTACTGCCATTTTATTATTGTCCTTTCAGCTTATTGTTTACAGCGCAGCGCCAATATGCCGCGTCTTCGTCCAACTCTCTCCTCTTTCAATACAGCAACCGCTGTGTCACAGAGAGATTATACACGTCTGCGCTTCGGCGGACGGCATCCATTGTGCGGTACCGGTGTAACATCAGTAATGCTGGTAACCTCCAGCCCTGCTGTATTCAGTGCGCGGATCGCAGCTTCACGTCCGGAGCCCGGACCCTTTACAAAAACATCTACTGTCTTTAATCCATGCACCATGGCAGCCTTGGTAGCTGTCTCAGCAGCCGTCTGTGCAGCATAAGGAGTAGATTTCCTTGAACCTCTAAATCCCAGACCGCCGGCAGAAGCCCAGCTTAAGGCATTTCCCTGCGCATCTGTCAACGTCACGATGGTGTTGTTGAAGGATGCCTGGATATGTGCCTGTCCGTGTTCAACGTTTTTCTTAACGCGCTTTTTTGTCACTTTTTTGGTAACTTTTTTAGCCATTTTAAACTAACCTACTTTCTTTCCTTTGATGAACTGTGTTACTTCTTCTTGCCCGCAACAGTCTTCTTCTTGCCTTTTCTGGTTCTTGCGTTGGTCTTTGTCTTCTGACCGCGAACCGGCAGACCCTTACGATGGCGAATACCCCTGTAGCAGCCAATCTCCTGCAGTCTCTTGATGTTTAAGGCAACCTCTCTTCTCAGATCGCCCTCCACCATATAAGACTGATCGATCACTTCGCTGATCTTCTTGATCTCATCATCTGTCAGATCTCTGACACGGGTGTCAGGGTCGACGCCTGCCTCCGCCAGAATCTTGTTTGAGCTTGCTCTGCCGATGCCGTAGATATAGGTCAGGCCAATCTCTACGCGCTTTTCTCTGGGTAAATCAACACCTGCGATACGAGCCATTTACGTTTCTCCTCCATTTCAGCATATTTCGCTTCTGTGCCCCGCTCCCGGGGCTTTACGGTACCTGCCTTCTCCCTGCCTTTCTCCGACGCAGTTCGCAGATACACACTGTTACTAATTGGCTGGGGAATACTCCCAACCGGACAAAATCCGATCTTTCCGATACTCACCGGGTTCCCGTATACGGGAACCTAATTTTCGGTACCAACAAGCAAACAGGGAATCGTCTGATGTGATCAGCCCTGTCTCTGTTTATGTTTAGGATTCTCGCAAATAACCCTGATTTGTCCTTTTCTCTTGATGATCTTGCACTTGTCGCAAATTCTCTTAACTGATGATCTAACCTTCATCGTTAAACCCTCCTTTCATGAACTTCCGCCATACGAAAATAACCACCCGCAGGGCATACTTCACCCTATGGGCGTTTCAGTAAAGACCGTTTCTTAGGATACCACAAACAGAAGGCAATTGCAAGGAAAATTTTCCTTATTTTAAAGGATTTTTGCGCCTTTCCTTCATTGTCCTTCTGTGGACCATTCATTCCGGTATTGCTGTTTACTTATCTCTCCAGATGATCCTTCCCTTTGTCAGGTCGTATGGGGACAACTCCAGAGTAACCTTATCACCGGGCAGAATACGAATGAAATTCTGGCGGAGTTTTCCGCTGATGTGTGCCAGCACCCGATGCCCGTTCTCCAGTTCCACCCGGAACATGGTATTGGGCAGCTTTTCTACTACAATTCCCTCTATCTCGATTACGTCAGCCTTTGACATGCTTTCCTCCTGTTAAATCCGATATCTGAAATAATGCGATCATATTCTTTCCTATAATATAGTGATTAAAACGGTAAAAGAATATATTTCTGTCCTTTTGTCCCCCTGTATCACAACATTGAAAGAATTTCCGGCTCATGATCCGTAACCAGGATGGTGTTTTCATAATGGGCGGCCCAGGAGCCGTCCGCTGTCACAACCGTCCAGTTATCATCAAGCCACTCCACATCCGCTGTTCCCATGGTGATCATGGGCTCCACTGCCAGCGTCATGCCGGCCCTCAGCCGAATGCCCTTGGATCTGGAACGGTAATTCGGAATGGCCGGATCCTCATGAAGCTTCCGACCCACGCCGTGTCCCGTCAGATCATACACAATACCATAACCGAAGGGCGTCACATAATCATCGATGGCATTTCCAATTTCATGCAGATGATGCCCTGCAACCGCATATTTGATACCCTCAAAAAAGCTCTGCTTTGTCACATCCATGAGCTTTTGTACCTCCGGACTGACCTTGCCCACGCCATGGGTGCGGGCCGCATCAGAGTGAAGCCCTTTATAAATCAGACCCATATCCAGGCTGATGATATCTCCTTCTTTCAGATATCTGGTCTTACTGGGAATACCATGCACCACCTCGTCGTTGACGGAGCAGCAGACTGTAGCAGGATAGCCTTCATAATTTTTAAAATTGGGAACACAGCCCATATTTCTGATCATTCTCTCCGCGAACTCATCAAGCTCCCATGTGGTCACGCCGGGCCTGATCAGCTCTTCCATCGCCAGATGAACCTCTGCGAGCCTCTTATTGGACTCGCGCATTAATTCGATCTCCTTTGCAGATTTAATCGATACCGCCATGCTGCGCCCCCGATCAGCCCAAAATCGCGGTGATGGCCGCGAATACGTCTTTCATATCCACTGTACCGTCTACAGTTCTGAGTATGCCCTTTTTGTTGTAAAAATCAATCAGCGGCTGAGTCTGTTCATGGTAAACCTTCAGGCGGTTTTTCACCGTCTCCGGCTTGTCGTCATCTCTGAGAACCAGAGGCTGACCGCAGACATCACAGACACCTTCCTTCTTCGGCGGAATATGCTCCACATGGTAGGTGGCTCCGCAGGAAAGGCAGGCTCTGCGCCCGCTCATTCTTCTCACAATATTCTCATCAGGTACATCTACATTGACAGCATAGTCTACTGCATCTCCCATCTCGGTGAGAGCCCTGTCAAGGACCTCCGCCTGTGGAATCGTGCGCGGAAAACCGTCAAGCACATAACCGTTTTCACAGTCAGGCTGCGCTACCCGGTCAAGCAGGATCTTCACAGTCAGCTCATCCGGGACCAGTGCTCCCTGATCCATATATTTCTTTGCTTCCCTGCCCAGCTCGGTGCCATTTTTGATATTGGCCCTGAAAATATCACCGGTGGATACATGAGGAATCTGATATTTTTCAGCTATCATTTTGGCCTGAGTGCCTTTGCCGGCGCCCGGTGCTCCTAACATAATAATCTTCATTTTCTTCTCCTCCGATGCAGCACCCATTTCAGGACATAAATTTGCAAAAAGCAACAATCCTGCCGAATTTGCCCGATGCTGCAGCAGCATTTCTTTTCGTAAACGCGAAATGTATCTGGACAGAATTTTTATGTTTCCGCCCAGATACCTTTTCTTTATTTAACTGTTTAAGAATCCCTTATAATTACGGACAAGCATCTGAGACTCTATCTGCTCCAGGGTTTCCAGCGTCACACTTACAATAATGATCAGCGACGTTCCTCCGAAGGAAACACTTGCGTTGAACACCCCTGAGAAAATATAGGGCACAATGGCTACAAAAGCCAGTCCAATCGCACCGATAAACACAATATAATGCAGCACCTTAGTCAGATACTCCGTAGTTGGCTTGCCAGGTCGAATCCCGGGAATAAAACCGCCCTGCCTCTTTATATTGTCCGCGACCATCATGGGGTTGAAGGTCACTGAAGTATAGAAATAGGCAAACCCGATAATCATGGTCACATACAGCACCACACCGATGGAATAAACCGGTGTACTGGCACTGAACCAGTAGCTGGAGCTTAATACCTTGATAATCTCCCCGCCTGCTCCGGAAGCTGACACTCCAAAAAGTGAACAGATAATACTCGGAGTCTGCAAAATCGTGGAGGCGAAGATGACAGGGATGACACCTGACGTATTGACCTTCAGAGGGATGTTGGAGCTTGCGCCGCCAACACTTCTCCTGCCCTGTACCTTTTGTGCATACTGTACCGGAATCTTGTGGACACCGGAATTCAGCACAACAATGAAAGCAATAATGCCAAGGACAATCGCCGCAATAATCACCACCGCAAGAATAGCCGTTGCCGGCGCCTTGCCGAATACGAACTGCTCCGCGAGGCCCTCAAAATCACTGGGAATGGTTGACAGAATATTGATTAACAGAACAATGGAAATGCCGTTTCCTACGCCCTTCTCTGTAATCTGCTCACCAACCCACATCAGAAAAGCGCTTCCCGCAGTCAATGCCGCAATCACAGTAATTACATTGAACGCATTATACTCTTCCAGCAATCCCTGTCTGCCGAAACCGACAGCCAGAGCAGTTGACTGAATCAATGCCAGCGCAACTGTCACATAGCGTGTCATCGCAGCAATCTTTTTGCGTCCTTCCTCCCCATCACGCTGCATTTCTTCCAGCTTCGGGATTGCAATTGTCAGAAGCTGTATGATAATGGAGGATGTGATATACGGCGTAATGCTCAGTGCGAGGATGGAGAAGCTGGAAAATGATCCACCGGTAAATGCATTGAAAAAGCTGAACGCATCGCTGGTCTGAGACGCAAACCAGGAAGCGAAATACGTCCTGTTTGTACCCGGCACAGGCAGCTGTGACCCAAAACGGATCACAACCAGCATCATGAACGTATACAGAATCCTGTTTCTGACGTCTTTGATTTTTAATTCTTTTTTCAGTGTCTTAAACATATCAGATCACCTCGGCAGTTCCGCCAAGCGCCTCGATCTTTTCTTTC